>JBATNV010000039.1:0-2956 GCA_049290495.1 Gammaproteobacteria bacterium
TGATCGATTCAACGACCAACTTCATCGAGCACCCGCTGCTGGTTGCCGAGCGCATCGGTCGATTCGTCGATATCGTCGGCATGGAGCGGGTGATTGCCGGTACTGATTGTGGATTCGCGACCTTTGCGGGCTACGGTGCCGTCGATGCCGATGTCGTTTTTGCCAAGCTCGGCGCGCTGGTCGAAGGAGCGCGAATCGCGAGCCAGCGGCTGGCTACCTGATCGCTAAAGCCTAGCGGCCGGACTTTCAGGGTTGTGTACCATACCGCTACTGGTTCGCCAATCTGCGCGGTACCCGCAATACAGAGGTGTTAAGGCTTGGAGTACAAGGACTATTACGCCAGCCTCGGTGTCGGCCGCAAAGCCACGGCAGACGAGATCAAGCGCGCCTATCGTCGCCTGGCGCGCAAGTACCATCCGGATGTCAGCAAGGAAAAGGACGCCGAAGAACGCTTCAAGGAAATCGGTGAGGCCTACGAGGTATTACACGATCCCGAAAAGCGCGCGGAATACGACGCATTCGGCCAGCGCAAACCGGGTGAGCAATTTCGGCCGCCGCCGGGTTCCGGATCCGATTTCTCGCGGTCCGGAGGACATACCGGTGATCACAGCGATTTCTTTGAAAGCCTGTTTGGCGGCAGAGGGCCGGGGCGCGGCCAGACCTTTCGCAGCCGCGGCTTCGATACGATGGCGCAAATTGAAGTCACGCTGGAAGAAGCGTACGGGGGAACCAGCCGCAATGTTTCCATGCAGCGGATGGAAGTTGATGCGCAAGGCCGGCCGCAGCAAAAAACCCGGCAGCTCGCAATCCGGATTCCAGCCGGGGTTACGGACGGCCAGCGCATTCGTGTGCCGGCCCAGGGTGAGCCAGGCCTCGGCGGTGGAGCCCCTGGTGATCTGATGCTTGAAGTGCGGCTCGCACCGCATCGCTTCTTCCGCACTGAAGGTCGTGATGTGCGGCTCGATCTGCCAGTCACGCCCTGGGAAGCGGCCCTGGGTCATTCGGTGCGCGTGCGCACGCTGGGCGGACACGTCAACCTGAAGATACCGAAGGGCTCGCAGACCGATACACAGTTGCGGCTCAAGGGGCGTGGCTTGCCTGGCAAGCCACCGGGTGATCAGCTGGTCATACTGAAGATCATGACGCCGCTGGCTGCAGATGCCGCAGCGGAAGCCCTGTACGAGAAAATGGCTGCTGACTTGCCAATGAATCCACGACAGGACATGGAGGGCTGAGCGATGAACGAACCTGACTCGATCAGTGTCGATCTGCTCGACGAATCTGTGGAGTTCAGTTTGCCCGAGCTCTGTCGTATCTGCGCAATTGAGGAGTCACTGGTCGTAGCGATCGTCGAGGAAGGTATCGTCGAACCTGGTACAGGGTCACGGGCAGCCTGGCGTTTCTCGGGCATCGCTGTTACGCGTATTCAGCGTGTTGTTCAGTTGCAGAATGAATTTGCCGTCAACCTTGCGGGTGCAGCGCTTGCACTGGAGTTGTTTGAGGAAATCGAGCGCCTGAAGCGCTTGCAGTCGAGATAAGCCTGCCGACGATAGTGCACCGGATTCAACGGGGAGCTCAGCGCGAGCTGCCAGCAGGTCAGTCTGAGGGGATTAACATGAAACAGTTTGTGGCAATAGTTCTTGGCGGCGTCATCAGTTGCGCATGCAGTCTCACCGCATGGGCCGATTCGAAGATGCCGCGCCTGGTACATCCCGACGGCAGCTACGATACGGTACCGCTCAATAAGCCCGTAATCGTTATCAAGGTTGTGCAGAATTCTCCGCTGAACCTGCAGAAAGCGCCTTCGATCAAGGAGGGGCTGGCAACCAACGTTGAGCGGATGGCCCACTGGATCAATGAGGCCTGCACGAAAGGCAAGAAGCCGGACATCATCCTGTTCAATGAGTTTCCGCTGACCGGTTACTCCAGCGGGTCCCGCGCGGAGAAACTGAAATTCACGATCCAGGTGCCTGGTCCGGAAACCAGGCGTATCGGCGAACTCGCCAAGGCTTGCGATACCTACGTTGTCTTTGGCAGCTATGCGACTGATCCCGACTGGCCGGGGCACATCCTCAGCCTGAATCCGGTTATCGGCCGTGACGGAAAACTCAAAAAAGCTTACTGGAAATCACGCAACGTGTTGCGCCTGGATCCGAACGAGGAGATTCCAACTACGACGCTCGAAAGCGTGCGCGACAGGTTCCGCGCGAAGTACGGTATCGAAGAGGAATTCCCTGTCCTGCAGACCGAGTTTGGCAATATCGCGGTCAGTACGGTGCAGATCGATCCGCTGGTATTTGCTGCCTACGCGATGCGTGGTGCGGAGATCATCCTGCGCACCGCAACGCTGTTTTCAAAGATCGACGTGCAGGCCATCGCGTATTACAACAACGTCTATTCGGCCATGTCCAACATCACCTTCCCGCCAGAGTCCGGTGTGCCGGCAAACCTCGGCGGCGGTTCGCTGATTGTCGATCCCAGGGGCAAGGTGCTGGCAGAGGACCCGAGCAATAATGACAGCGTCATCGAGGCTGAAATTCCGATCGCGGAGTTCCGCAAGGGACGAAGGATTCCCCGTTATCCGCTCGAGATCGTGAAGCCCGTGTTTGACCAGTATCAGCAGGAAGTGCCGCTGAACCTCATGGATTTGCCAGCGAACCAGCTGCCAGAGACGAACCAGGACATGAAGAAGCTGATCGACAAGTCCAGTCGCTGGCTGAACTGAGCAGGATGGATCAGCTATAAATGTCAGCGTCCCCTTTCTGAATGTGGAGTCATCGATGACGAAGAATTTGCCTGATCGCCTGAGCTCAGATCCCAGGAGTCCTCACTATGATGCAAAACTCCTGGAGTGTGGCATCGGCGTCCGGTTTAAAGGCAAGGATCGCACGGACGTGGAAGAGTATTGCGTCAGCGAAGGCTGGATCCGCGTTGGTGCGGGCAAGGCCCTGGACCG
>JBATNV010000040.1:0-13654 GCA_049290495.1 Gammaproteobacteria bacterium
GCCGAAATCGCCTCGAAGCGCAGCCGGTCAGCCGCGTCCGAAGCGTTGGAGATCAGCTCGCGGAGAAAAATCTCGCGATTGCTGTATAGCGAATGCACCATGAGGTGCAAAAGCTTCTGCACCTCGGCCTGAAAACCGTGGGTTTCACGCGTCTCGACTGTCATGGAAATACCTGCGTCTGAATGTTCTTCAGGGAGCAGGCGCGGGGCCGCTCCGGTGAACTGCCTTTATAGGGGCAGTTGCCGGAAATTCAAGGTGCAGGCCGCAAAACGGCCTCGCTTCAGCGGCTGGCCCGGTTACGGACGAGGTAAAGATGCGGTCCGGTACCAGGCATTGCCGCGGGGCCAGTCACCGGTGGTGGTGGCGACTGTGCCAGATCACCCTCATCGTCCAGATGCAGGTGCCCGCGAACCCCGGACAGGGCGCGGTCGATCCATGCGCGACGGTGCAGGGTATCTGCATTGCGGAATGCCATCTGCTCGTTTTCGTTGTCAGACATGTTCTGCCTGTGGTGCAAAGCCGGAAGACTCCGGCGCCAGCTCAATTATTTCTCTTCAGGGGTCCAGTCGCGGCGAACCTTGTCCGCCCAGTTCCGGTATCCCTTCCAGGTATAGAGCGACGGATCCATCGCGGTACGACGCTTGTCGGGCAACTGCACACGGCTCATCCATCGCCGGTAGGCCTCCCAGTTCATGACTTCCTTGCCATTCTGGACAGCGACGCCCGGACTGCGGTGCTCAGTCTGCGACGGTGTACGATTTTGCGTGGCGCCGGATCTGTCGTCATGCAGTTTCGGATAGCGCGAACTGAGCGACTGACTCTTGTGATCGGTCATATGAAATTTCCAGGGAATACTGTGTTGGGCGAATCGTGGCGGCGGACTGCCTGCACCGAAAGGAATTGGTTCACAGGCCAAATGCACAGCGAACGCTACACACCACAGGTGTCGACAGCGTCGCGCAAACTGGCAGCAATCGTAAAATCGCTTTCAGATCACCACGCGGTAGCAAGGCACATATGCGCGCCCGGGCAGGCGCATGCGATGCTGTGCGACGAATGCGCGCAGCAGACCATCGAGTTCAGCGAGTACGCTTCGATCGCCGCGAATCTCGAACGGCCCGTGCGCTTCGATCGCACGAATACCGTCCTCGCGAATATTGCCACTGACGATTCCGGAAAACGCACGGCGCAAATTCGCCGCAAGCACCGCCGGCGGCAGATCGCGGCTCAGTTCGAGCGCCGCCATGGCTTCATGCGTAGCGACGAAGGGCCGCTGAAACACCGTATCTATGGTCAGGCGCCAGTTGAAGTAGTAGGCATCGCTCTGGCTGTGCCGGTAATCGCGCACATGCTGCATTTTGTTCTGCGCCCAGGCGGCGACCGCTGCCGGATCACCGATGATCATCGAATAACGCCGCTGCGCTTCGGGCCCCAGCGTCGCACCGATGAAGGCATCGATGCGTTCCAGATAGGGCCGGCTTGACTCGGGACCCGTGAGGATCATCGGCAGGGGGATATCCGCGTTATCGGGATGCAGCAGGATGCCGAGCAGGAACAGGATTTCCTCTGCGGTACCTGCGCCACCGGGAAAAATGATGATCGAGTGAGCGAGACGGATGAAGCCCTCCAGACGTTTTTCCATGTCGGGCATGATCACCAGCTCGTTGACGATCGGATTCGGCGACTCGGCCGCGATGATGCCGGGCTCGGTGAGTCCGATGTAGCGGCCATTGCGGATGCGCTGCTTGGCATGGCCGATGGTCGCCCCCTTCATGGGCCCCTTCATCGCGCCGGCGCCGCAACCGGTGCAGACGTTCAGCTTGCGCAGCCCGAGCTGGTAGCCGGTTTCCTTGGTGTATTCGTATTCCTCGCGATTGATGGAATGGCCACCCCAGCACACCACCACGTTAAGATCCGTGCCGGGACGCAGAGCACCGGCATTGCGCAGGACATGAAAGACCGCGTCGGTGATGCCCCAGCTGCTGTTGAGGTCGAACCGGCCGGACGTCGTGAACTCGTTGTTTATATAGATCACGTCGCGCAGCACCGCGAACAACAGTTCGCGGATACCGCGGATCATCTGGCCGTCGACAAAGGCGGTTTCGGGCGCATCAGTCAGCGCGAGCTTCACGCCGCGATCCTGCTGCACGATGCTGATCTCAAAATTCCGGTAGCGCTCGAGCACTTCCCGGGTGTCGTCAGTCTCGGCGCCGGAATTCAGCACCGCGAGCGCGCAGCGGCGCAGCAATTCGTGATATCCACCCTCGCCGGTACTGCGCAGACGATCGACTTCATGCTGGGAAAGCACCTCAAGAGCGCCTTCAGGCATGACCTCGACCACGGTCCGGGAATTCATTCAGGGCAGGATCTGGATCGGCGTGTCGTCAGGCGTCATCAGCCAGATATCCACCATGTCGGAATTGGAAACGGCGATGCAGCCGTTGGTCCAGTCATTCTTCTGGTAATACTCGAGAGGCTTTGTCGGCCGGTTCGGCTGACCATGAATCATGATCAGGCCGCCGGGCGGTACGCCCTCGGCAGCTGCGCGCTGCTGGTCGACCGGATTAGGATAGGAGACTTGCATCGCCAGGTAGAAGTCGCTGTTCACATTGCGTCCGGAGAGCCGGTAACTGCCCTCCGGCGTGCGGAAATCGCCTTCGCGGTGTTTAGCCCCCTTCGGCGACAGGCCGAGTGCCACATCGATGCTGCGCAGGACCCGCTCACCCTGCAGCAGCAGGAGCTTGCGTTCCGACTTATGCACCACGATCCGGTCGGCAACTTCCAGCGCCGAGGCGTCGGCGCTGACGGACAGAAGCAGGCCAGTCAGCACAGCGGCATAACAGCTGTTCAGCAAGACATTCCATCGGCTCATGACTCAACCACCTCCGCGTGCGGCCGTCAGCCGCAAACGCTGGCCTGGATAGATGCGGTGCGGATTATCCAGCGAATTAAAGGCCATGAGCTGGCGCTGCGTCACACCGGTGCGTTTGGCAATGCTGCCCAGCGAATCACCGCGCCTGACCACATAGGTTGAGGGGCTTGCGCTGCCCTGGCTGGCAGCGGCGCGTGCATCGCCCGGCAGTTTCAGCACCTGGCCGACGCGGATCAGGCTCTTTTTCGAAAGATTATTGAGTTCGGCGAGCCGTGACGGCGAGGTGCCGTAGCGCTGGGCTATTCCGGACAGCGTCTCACCGCTGCCCACGCGGTGGGTCGCGGCGCTGAGTCCGGTCTTCCGTGCCTGTTCGCGTTCGGCTTCTGGATCAGCAGCAGCCAGCCGGGCCACCGTCTTTGCGTCAACCGCGCCCTCCGGCAAGCGCAGGCTGAAGCCACGTGGCACCTCCCTGCGGCCGGACCAGACCGGTGACAGGAGTGCCGGGTTGTAGACCTGCAGGGTCTCGCGTGACACACCGAGTCTGCGCTCCAGCGTATCCGCCCGTACATGGTCGGCAAGAACGATCGTGGTACCGCGTTCGGGCGCTTCGGTCTGGATGTTGCCGAAGAATTTTTCCGGATTGCGGTCGACTTCATCGGCCGCCAGAAACGAGACATAGAAATTGCGCGAGGCAAAACCAAAGGCCGGCCCGTCGTAGTTGCGGATGATCGGCTCGATGTCGGTGGTGCCCATCTCGCGTACGGCGCGCCGCATGCCGCCTGCACCATGGTTGTAAGCGGTGATCGCGAGCGGCCAGGATTGCAGGGAAAGGTAATTCGAACGCAACAGCCGCGCTGCGGCTTCACTGGAGCGGAACGGATCACGACGTTCATCGACGACCTGATCGATGCGCATATAGCTGCGCCCGGTCCCCGCGGTGAACTGCCACAGGCCAGCAGCACCGACAAAGGATCGCGCTTCCGGATCGAAGGAAGACTCGACATGCGGCAATGCCGCCAGGCTCTCGGGTACACCGGCTTCGCGGAGATTCAGCTGGATATGGTCCTTCCAGCGGCCCGCACGGACGACGCCCTGCTGGAAGCGGTCGGCCAGTCCCTGCTGGGTGCGGACCCGGCCGGCGGCAGCAAGCAGGCTGTCGCTATCAGCGCGCCCGGACCACAGCGCCAGGACGCGGGCCTCTTCGGCACTCAGGCCGCTGCGCTTGCCGGTAGCCAGTGTTTTAAGGATGCCTTCGTATTTGGCTGCGGCGGCATCCATCATGCGCCGGCGGCTGGAATCAGTAGCGCCGACCGGAATATCGAATTTCTCGTAGACAATAGCGAGGTAACGGTTGTCGTGGACAACCACCTGGGCGCTGGAGACCTCCGTGAATACCTGCCGCCAGAAGCCGATATCCGGTTCCAGTCCGGCCGGCCGCGGCAAGGCCTCGTCGGCAAACGCCGGCAGGCCACCGATACAGCTCAGCAGCAGCGTGAAAACGACAGCTTTTACCGGACTCATCGCCAAAATAACCCTCTGCAAAAACTATCTGACCCCCGCAAAGCGGATTTGCTCCCGACGAACCCTGAAGTCCAGCCGATACTTAAAGCCTACGCCGGGGTACTGGTTCCGAACTCGCACACGTTTCACATAAACGCGGGCCCGTGTCACGCAATAATAGGACAACTGGGCCTGACGAGGCCTTCGGACTGGCTCTGCGAGTATTTATTGTAGACCCCGGATCATCACTTGCCGAATCGAGAATGCTCTGCGTGAATCAACTGCTGCCACACGAGGACCTCAAGCGCGCAGACAGGGCACGGGCCTTCTGCCGCATCGCTGTGTGCACGCTGGTCATCGCACTGGGCAGTGCCTGCGACCGGAAACCGGTCGCAACAACGCCCACCCCGACTGCTGAACAGGTACCGGCTGCCGCAACGCCGACAGCACCGCAGGCGAGCGGCATGCGCGGCGGTCAGACCATGGAATTGCTCGGTGAAACCATTCTGCCCGGCACCACGCACCGGCTATTCTGGTCCGGTGGCCAGTCCTTCGATGGCAGCTCGGATCGCACACCGGTACTGGTGATCAACGGTACGGCTCGCGGACCGACGCTGTGTCTGACCGGTGCCGTACATGGCGATGAACTGAATGGCATTGAAATCGTGCGCCGCGTCACGCAGGACCTGGAACCCGGCCGGATACGCGGCGCGGTGATCGGCATTCCGATCGTCAACCTGCAGGGGTTTCGTCGCGGCTCGCGCTATCTTCCCGACCGGCGCGATCTCAACCGCTACTTTCCCGGCAACCCGAACGGCAGTGCGGCCTCACGTATTGCCTCGTCACTGTTTGACGGCATCATCCGCCACTGCGACGCATTGGTCGATGTGCACACCGGCTCGCTGAACCGCACCAACCTGCCGCAACTGCGTGCCGATCTGCATGACGCGAAGGTCAGGGAATTCGTCAAGGGCTTTGGCGGCATGCTGGTTCTGCATAACGCAGGGCGGCCCGGCACGCTGCGCTATGCCGCGGCTCACGCCGGCATTCCAGCCGTGACGCTCGAGGCCGGCGAACCAGGCCGTCTGCAATCGGCACAGGTGCGCGAGGGCACAGCGGGGATCGTCCGCCTGCTCGATGCGCTGAAGATCGTCAATCGCGTGAATCTGCTTAGCGAGGCCCGGCCGGTTTACTACCAGTCGAAGTGGATTCGTGCCGATCACGGCGGGCTGCTTTTTTCGCTGGTACGGCTAGGCCAGATCGTCGAAGTCGGCGATGTACTCGGTACGGTGACGGATCCGATCAGCAACGAGCAGAACCTGATCTACTCGCCGCTGGAGGGACGAGTGATCGGCATGGCACTGAACCAGATGGTGATGCCGGGCTTTGCCACCTTCAACCTTGGCATCGCCGCAAGTGCGGTACCGGCTGAGGCGATGAGCCCGGGGCCGGAAATGGCGACTGACGACCGGCCGGAAGAATAGTCGCCTGTCGCCTACGACGGCGGCGGCACAATCACACCGGCCCTGCCGAGCACATGCTCAGCCCAGCTGATTGCCAGCCTGACGCGCGGTGAGCCCAGGCGGTGCGCTTCGACCAGGCTCACCCAGCGATACTCGCTGTGTTCAGGACGGCCTGTGTCCGGACTCGGCAGCAGCTCAACGGCCGACTGTCGGGTACGGGCAAGGTAATAGCGGGCAATCTTGCCGCGATTGTAGGGCCCGGTATCCACATAGACCTCACCCCACGGAAACTCGAGATCCGTGATGCTCGACTCCTCGCGCACTTCGCGCCGCGCAGTCTGCAGATGGACTTCGCCCGACTCCATGAGACCTTTGGGAAAATCCCAGTGCCGGAACACGCGCAGCATCAGCACGCGCAGGCCATCAGGCGTCTCGCGCAATACGATTGCACCACAGGACACCGGTCGCGCTTTGCCGCCCTTGCTCACGTCCTGCACTTTCGACAGCATCTTCAGGCCCGGTCCCGCAGTACCGAGACGGGCGGCTCACTGACCGCGCGACGCGTGGCAAGCGTCCCGGCGACGCCGACGATCAGCGCACCGGCCACCAGTCCCAGCGGCCACAAGAGCGGACTCACCCCATAGTCCAGCTTGAATACATAGTGGGCCAGCGCCCAGCCCAGCGCTGTCGCACCAAAGGCAGCAAGCCCGCCAGACAGGCTGCCCAGCGTCAGAAACTCAACGGCCACGCCCTGCAGGATCTTGCGGCGCGAGGCGCCCAGCGTATGCAGGATCGCACTTTCGAAGCGCCGCTCGTCGCGAGTAATCTGAATCGCAGCGAGCAGCACGACAACGCCGGCGAGCAGGGTAAAGACGAAGACATATTCGACCGCCAACGCAGCGCGGTCGATCACCGAGCGCACCTGGGCGAGGATCACTTCGAGGTCGATCACCGTCACGCCTGGAAATTCCCGCACCAGTCGGCCCAGCACCTTCACCCGGTCGCGCGGCACGTAAACGCTGGCCAGCCAGGTCTGCGGCAGATCAGCGGCGAGTCCCGGCGACAGCACGACGAAAAAGTTTGGCTGAAACGAATCCCACTCGACACTGCGCAGACTGGTTACCGGGGCCTCAATGTCTTCACCCGCGACGTTAAAGCGCAGCGTATCGCCAAGACTGACGCCGAGGCTCTCAGCGAGCTTCGCATCCAGCGATACCTGCGGTGGCCCGGCATAGTCACTGCCCCACCATTGCCCGTCGGTCACCGTATTGCTCGCCGGCAAGGCATCGATCCAGGTCAGGTTGGCCTCGCGCTGCAGAAATGCGGCACCCTGTGCGCCCGCTGTCTTGATTTCCGCAGCGGGCTGACCGTTGATGCTGGTGAGACGACCACGGATCAGCGGCAAGGCCGTCACATCGCGGTCAATCTCTGCCTTGAAGAAAGCCCGCAGGCCGGGCAGTTGCTCGGGCTCGATGTTGATCATGAAGTGATTCGGTGCGGTAGCCGGCAGCGTCTCTTCCCAGGTGGCCAGGATATCGTTGCGCACTACACCGAGCAGCAGCAGCACCATCAGGCTCAGGCCGAAAGCCACGATCTGCACGATGCTTTCCGGACCACGCCGCGCGATGTTCGCAAGTCCATAGCGCCAGGCGATACCGGCCGCACCGCGAAAGCGTCCCAGGCCCTGCACCAGCAACCAGCCGAGGCCGCCGGCCATCAACGCCATGCCGACCAGGCCACCGGCGATCAGTCCGACGAGCAGCGCATCCCTGACAATCACGAAGACCAGTGCACCGATGGCGGCAAGCGCGGTGCCGTATGTCGCCAGGGCGCTGAGGCGCGGTGCGGGCAGGTCCTTGCGCAGCACGCGCAGCGGCGGTGTGGAACCAAGACGCAGCAAATGCGGCAAGGCGAAACCGATGACCACCGTCGCCGCCGTCAGGATACCCAGCAGAAAGGGCTGTCCGGACGCCGGCGGCAATACAAAACCAACGATTTCCGCGGCGATCACCGCGAGTCCGTACTGCGCGCCATAGCCGAGCAGCACGCCGAGCAGCGAGGTCGCGACGATGATCAGGCCAAGCTCGCCCATGGTCACTGCCACCACGAAGCGCTGACTCGCGCCCAGCGTCTTCAGCAGGGCGATGTTATCCAGATGGCGCATCGCATAGCGACGCGCCGCCATCGCCGCCGCCACGGCGGCAAGAATGACCGTCACCAGAGAGGCGAGGGTCAGGAAGCGCTGCGCACGATCGATGGCCGCGTTGATCTGCTCGCCGGCATCTTCGCGGCCACGGATGCTGGTATCCGGACGCAGCCGCGGCCCGATACTGGTGCGGAACTTGCTGATCTGTGCGTCATTGCCGGCATACATCTGGTGCCAGGTAACGCGACTGCCGGGCTTGACGACGCCCATCGCCGGCACATCTGCAAGGTTCACCATGAGCCCCGGTGCGAGATTGACGAAGCCGATGTTCTGATCCGGCTTGTACTGCAGAACCTGCGTGATACGCAGCGAGCGATTGCCAACCGTCAGCGTCGCGCCAACATCGATGCCGAGGCGCCCGAGCAGGCCCGGTTCGGCCCACGCTTCACCCGGCGCGGGAATGCCATTTGCCGGTCGACCGGCGCCAAACAGGGTATCGGCAATGGTGACTTGTCCGCGCAGGGGGTAGCCATCGCTCACCGCATCCACGGCTGCCAGCGCGGTTTCCTCACCAAAAAGCACGACGGTCGGAAAAGCCAGCGTCTCGGCCGTTGCAAGCCCCAGCTCCCGGCCCTCGACCTGGAAATCAGCCGGCAACGGTGCTGCCGAGCGCAACACCAGGTCGGCAGCCAGCACCTGGCTGGCCTGCTCTTTCATCGAAGTGCCGACGCGATCAGTAAAAAAACCCACCGCCGTCATGGCAGTGACAGCCAGCACGATCGCAGCCAGCAGTACCGACAGTTCGCCGGCGCGCAGATCCCTGCTAAAGGCGCGCCAGGCAAAGACCGGCACCTTCATGGTCATAACACGATTCTGCCTGCCACCAGCTGGATGGTGCGGTCGCAGCGCGCCGCCAGTTCACGCTGGTGCGTCACGAGTACCAGCGTGGTGTGCGCCTCGGCATTGAGATCGAAGAGCAACTGTCCGATGCGCTCGCCGGTAGCGCTGTCGAGATTGCCAGTGGGCTCATCAGCGAACAGGACTTCCGGCCGGGTCACAAATGCCCGCGCGATCGCCACACGCTGCTGCTCGCCACCGGAAAGCTGCCGCGGATAGTGACCGAGACGGGCGTCGAGGCCGATGTTCGCGAGCGTCTCGCGCGCCAGCGCTGCCGCCTTCGCTTCACCCGCCAGTTCGAGGGGCAGCATCACGTTTTCCAGCGCGGTGAGCGATTGCAGCAGATGAAAGGACTGGAACACGAAGCCGACGCGTCGTGCACGCAAGGCAGCCCGCCCGTCTTCATTCAGTGCGGTGAGCTCGGTCCCGCACAACCACACCTTGCCTCGTGTCGGCCGATCGAGTCCCGCGAGCAGTGCCAGCAGTGTCGTCTTGCCGGCCCCTGAGGGCCCGACCAGGGCCACCGATTCACCTCGCGCAATACTGAGATCAATATCATCGAGGATGGTCAGCGTCCCTTCCGGACTGCTAACCTCCTTCGCCAGTCCCGCTGCACGCAACACGGCATCACTATCCATGCGATCCGCCATTCATATAAACCTGTTGTTCCTGCGCCATGCGCTGCTGGCCGCAGTTACCTTGCTGTTGTTGACATCGGTCGCGCAGGCCGCGGGGACAGACCGTAGCCCCACCGTACTGGTGCTCGGCGACAGCCTCAGCGCAGGCTACGGCATGAGCGAACAGGAATCATGGGTGTCGCTGCTCCGCGACCGGCTGGCAGCCAGAGGGTACGGCTATGAGGTGGTCAACGCCAGCCTCAGCGGTGATACCACCGGCAGCGGACTGAAGCGTCTGCCACGCACCCTGGCACTCCATCATCCGTCTGTCGTGATCATCGAACTGGGCGGCAATGATGGCCTGCGCGGCACGCCGATCAAGGTGGTGCGCGACAACCTGAGCGCGATGATCAGGCTGTGCCGTGAGGCGGGTGCAGAGGTCATCCTCGCCGGCATGCAGATCCCCAGCAACTATGGCAGCAGCTATACGCAGGCCTTCACGGCGATATACCCCGAACTTGCCAGACAATACCGGGTGGAGCTGATCGAATTCTTTCTCGAGCGTGTCGCGCTCGATATGCGCCTGATCCAGGCCGACGGCATACATCCGACCGCCGAAGCCCAGCCGCTGCTGCTCGACAAGGTCTGGCCGGTGCTGGAAAAGAAACTCAGGAAGCCGGCGAGAACCGCTGCGCGATAGTCTGCTGGATGGCTTCAGCAGCAGCGCGAGGATCTTTGGCGTCGCGGATCGGGCGACCAACCACGATGTAGTTGGCACCGTCGGCAAAAGCCTGCTCGACCGTCACCACGCGCTTCTGGTCATCACTCGGCCGGTTCTCGACCGGCCGGATGCCGGGCGTCACGACCAGCAGGCGACTGTCGATCGCCCGCCGCATGGCCGGCAGTTCGAGCCCGGATGCGACCACACCGTCACAGCCCGCCTCCAGTGCGCGGCGCGCCCGCGACAACACCAGCGCTTCCACATCGCACTTGAAGCCCAGGTCATCGAGGTCGCCACGGTCGAGGCTGGTCAGTACCGTCACCGCCAGAATCTTGAGCTCACCCTTGGCGGCAGCGGCCGCTTCCATGATCCCCTGGTTACCGTGCACGGTGAGAAAGGTGATACCGCGACTCGCCAGCAGTGAAACGGCACGGCTGACCGTGGCCGGCACATCGAAGAGCTTCAGGTCGGCAAAAACCTTCTTGTTCCGCTTCAGCAGCCACTCGATCAGCTCGAAGTAGCCGCCCGCTGCCATCAATTCGAGGCCGACCTTGTAGAAGCTCACCGAGTCGCCGAGCTGCTCTACCAGTTGCCGGGCCGCAGCGGCATCCGGTACGTCGAGGGCAAAGATGAGGCGGTCGCGGGAATTGATCGATGCGGTGGTCATTGCGGCGTCCGGTTCTGGTGAAAGTCACATTCTACTGTCGACAGGGCTCGTGGTCAGCGTGCCATCGTAACGCGCCTGCGGCATGCGCAAACATGCGGGTCGCAAGGCACATCGGACCGGCCGCTACAGGAATCTGCCCCCACGTCACATCAGGCAGCAGGAATATTTCGATACACTGAATCACACCACGGCTCTCGCATGAACAAATATATGGCGGCGACAAACCGGATATCGCGGCGGGATTTCCTGCAGGTCACAGCAAGCATTGCCGTGACTGCGGCAATTACGCTGGCGAACGGCCAGACAAGCCCTGTATCACCAGAGCCGGCAATTAATCACCGCCTTGCTTCTTTGCGCGGCAGGCCCGGGACCATCATCATCGCGCAACAGTATTTTTCACTTTATCCACAGCATGCAAAGCACGCCGTGCTGCAGCCCCTGATCGAGGCTGACATGGCGGCCCACCATGGTTCTCTCGCGGCACTGCTGAAGGCCGATTTTTGCGCCAGCAGAACGATGCTGGCAGATGGTTGGCTGCTGGCGCTGACTGAAGCGCGGCTGTGCGCGCTTGCTGGCCTTCCGAACGCTGCCTGAAAGTATCCGCATGATTATTGACTTCGAGCATGCCGATACGCCTGGCGAATTTGACAGCGACCTCTGCATTATCGGCGCCGGTGCGGCCGGCATATCGATTGCAGCAGAGTTTGCCAATACGGGCCATCGGGTACTGGTGATCGAAAGTGGTGGCTTTGAATTCGAAGGCGCCATACAGGGTCTTTACGACGTCGAGGACAGCGGCATCGCAAGGCAGCCGATGATCATGCAGCGCCTGCGCATGTTCGGCGGCAGCACCAATCACTGGGACGGGCGGTGTGCGCCGCTCGATTCAATTGATTTTGAACAGCGGGACTGGATTCCGCACAGCGGGTGGCCCATTACACGTGCCGGGCTTGATCCGTTTTATGCGCGTGCACACGCTGTTTGCGACCTTAAGACCACATTGCAGAATGGTTTCGCTGCCCGCCTGTGCCACCGGCCATCGTCACCGGCCGACCCGGACAAGATGATTCTGCATACCTGGCAGTTCAGCCCGCCGACGCGGTTTGGCAGCAAATTCCGCGGGCAGTTGACGCAGTCCACCAACATCACCGTCCTCCTGCATGCCAATGTCATCAATATCGAAACTGATCAGGGTGATTCCCACACCGAACATCTGGACATCGCGACCCTGCAGGGTCGAGCGGGCAGGGTCAGGGCAAAACTGTTTGTCCTGGCATGCGGCGCGATCGAAAACCCGCGATTGCTGCTGGCATCGACCGGCAAGCGGAAAGCCGGGGTCGGCAACTCCCACGACCTGGTTGGCCGATTCTTCATGGAGCACCTGCGTACAAAATTTGTTGCCGTTCCATTAAAGAATCCCTACCCCTTCCGTGCGGCATTCAGTGGCTGTGAAAACAGTCAGGGCAAGTTTCTTTTCGGCAAAAGGCTTGCCGACGAACTGCAGCGCGACAGAAAAATCGGCAACGTCGGCATCACCAGCTATACCGAGGGCGGTGAGAACAGTGCCAGCAACGCAGCGGTTCGTATCGCGAAAGGCGTGTCCAGCGGAACGCTGCCAGATAACCTTTACGCTGAGGTCATGCACGTACTCAGGGACCTTAACTCCCTGATCGTCAATGTACGGCATCGCGCGCTGATGCCGGGCAGCGAGACCATAGACAACGCGCTTGTAGTCCTCGCCTGCGAAGCGGAGCAGGTACCTAACCCGGACAGTCGCGTATCTCTTTCAACACGCAAGGACGCCCTGGGCTCACCACAGGCAAAGGTCGACTGGCAGCTTGACGACATCGACCTGCGTACGACCCAGGTTGCGGCCGCCACGCTCGCCACACAACTGGCAGCGCATTACGACACGCGTATTCGCACGCCTGACTGGCTGTTGTCGCCGCTGGATAATTGGCAGCCACAGTTTCGTGACGTTGCGCATCACATCGGGACCACACGAATGACGGACGATCCCGCGCAGGGCGTTGTGGACAGGAACTGCCGCATGCATGCGATCGACAACCTCTATGTCGCCGGAAGTTCTGTGTTTACGACCGGAGGTCATGCCAATCCGACCTTGACGATCGTCGCGTTGGCATTACGGCTTGCCGATCACCTGAAAAGCCGGTTACTCGCTGCATCATGATCAGGCAACTGGGTTTTCTTGCGATTGAATCAACTGCAATCAGCAGTGCGATGCTTTGCAGCTGGCTTTTGCTTGCCCATTCGCTAAGGAAACTCGGAGCGCGGGCACCGGCAAGGCCCGCAATCATCGGGGCGCTGATCTGGTTCATCGTGTGTGGAACCAACGTGCTGCTGACCACCAAGTGGGGCGCATCCTTTACCGCGTGGTACTACGTCGCCGGACTTGCCACTCTTGGCAGCCTGATCCTTTACTGCATCAGCCTGGGACTGGCGGTAACGGCGGACGGCCGAGAGCGCTGATCAGCCGGCAGTTCAGACCCGGCTGACCCGGATCACGGCGGGATCGTCGGCGTAATCGAGCAACAGCCGGCGTACCCGATCCTGCCAGAGCTTGCGAAATTCTTCTCGCTGGACGGCACTCGCCTGTCCGGCGAGACACAGGCGCATCAGCTCACCCATGTGCGGAACGCCGGGAATGGCTGACATATCGGTACCAACCTCCACTGCCGCACCGCTGTCCAGCCGCGTGTAGCGCAGCTCGCCTTGAGTCAGCGGCTGATTGAAGTACAGCTTGTTGCGCC
>JBATNV010000041.1:0-17773 GCA_049290495.1 Gammaproteobacteria bacterium
ACGGCTCGATACCCCGGCCGATGTGCAGGTCGGCATGGCGATGCATGCTTGCCTGATTCGTGCGGCGATCGAAGACGGCAGGCGGGAGTACGATTTCCTGGCCGGTGTTTCCCAGTACAAGACATCCGTCGCTCTGGCAAGCCGCCCGATTGTCCGACTGCGGGTCGCGCGACCGTCTATGCGTGAGTGGGCCCGTGCTGGCCTGGCAAGGGTAGCGAGCAGTGTAAGGATCGCCCGTGACCGCGGTCGCGGGCTTCTATCCCGATGAAGGCCAGCAAGGTTTCCATCGTCCTGCTGCTGCTGACCGCCGCGCTTGGCGGCATCTTCATCGGCCGGCTGTTCTTCATGCCGGTGATGCCCGTGGCACCGCGTACTATCGAACTGCAGTCAGGCACCGCGCTCAGTCCGCCTCGGCCACTGCCGGATTTTCAGCTGCTCCGGGAGGATGGCGCGACGGCAGGCCGCGATGATTTCCGTGGCCGGTGGACGCTGGTGTTTTTCGGCTTTACCCATTGCCCGGAGATCTGTCCCGTGACGCTCGCGATGCTGTCTGGTGTGCGCAAGTCGCTCGAAGCGGCTGTGCCGGGCGGGGAGCTGCCAGGCATCGCGCTGGTCAGCGTGGATCCGGAACGCGATACGCCGGCGGTACTCGATGCCTATCTGGCCAGCTTCGGTGTCGGCTTCAGGGGCTATACGGGAACGCCCGACGCGATGCGAGAATTTGCGACAGCACTAGGCGTGCCCTATCAGAAGACGCCGATGATGGACGGCGATTACATGGTCGACCACAGCACCGCGATCATGGTGATCAATCCGCAGGCGGAAGTTGCTGCGCTTTTCCAGGCCCCACAGGCATCCGCGACGCTGCAGGCTGACTATTTGCAGCTGGTATCCGCTGCTCGCTGAACGCGACCGACCTTTGTAGCGCTGGAGCGCGTCTGCAGTTCAGCGCAGCTCCTTTTTCGGCGCAGCTGCGGGAACCGCTTGGGCTGCCTTCGTCAGTTGATACATCGGCCGTGGCCCGGGTTGCAGATAGTAGGGCATCATCTGCTGCGACAGTGCCGCAAGGGTCGCCTGCCGGTTGCCTGGTGACGGATGCGTGCTCAGAAACTGCGGTGGTCCGTTGCCGCCAGCCTTGGCCATCTTCTGCCAGAGCGTGGCCGCTGCGCGCGGGTCATATCCGGCTTTTGCTGCCAGTTCGATACCTATCCGGTCGGCTTCTGTTTCTGAAGCGCGACTGTTTGGCAGCGTGATCGCAACGGCGGCGGCGGCCTGTGCCGCAGCCATATTGCGCACTGAATCAGTTGCAACGCCCACGGCGACTGCACCGAGCTGGCTGGCCATGGCAACCGACATGCGTTCCGCTGTGTGATTGGCCAGCGCGTGACTGATCTCGTGGCCCATGACCTGGGCGAGTTCGTCATCGGTCGGATCCACTTTCTGGATGAGCCCGGTGTAGAGCGCCATCCGTCCACCGGCCATGCACCAGGCGTTGACGGTTTTCGGGTCATCGATGACCTGTACGCTCCACTCCCAGCTCCGCGTAGCCGGCCGCATGATGATGGCCTGCGCGATCAGTCGTCCGGTGATCGTGTCGACGCGCTTGAGCAGCTTGGGGTCGGTGACAAGCTTGCCCTCCGAGCCGAGCTTGCTCATGGTCTGCAGGTATTGCTGTTTCGAGGCGCTGATGGCTTCCTGCTCGGAAACCAGCATCAGCTGCCGGCGGCCGGTCATGCTGGTGGTGCAACCGGCGATGAGTGCCGTGCAAAGCACGAATGCTGTCAGTAAACGCTGCCTGGTCATTGTGCTTTCTCCATAAAGAGACTTGCGGTCTGCTGGCCTTGCTGGAGATTGAGAATCCGGCATATACCCTGGGTGCCGCCGTCCATGTCATGCCATTCGCCGTTCTGCTGACCGATCCAGCCATCCGACAGCTGGATGCGGTGTGCGGCCAGGTCGATGCTTGCCGTGTGATCCGTGCTCGTGTGCCATCCGGCCTGGCCGGACCCCGCAACCGTTTGTGCATACACTGCCAGAGGGCGTGTATAGCTGGTCTTCGGCTCCACGAACTGCAGGAAATACTCCGTTATCGTTGTGATGTCGGTGCCCGGACCTTTGGCCTGTAGCTCATAGAGCGTAAACGCCGGGTCATGGACTGCCGGGTCGTCGGAAGTCTTGTCGCAGCGTATGTAGTCGGTACAGGTGCTGCACCGTACATTGATCGGGATGCTCAGGTCCGTGGCCGGCGGCCTGGCGCCGCAGCCGGCAAGTAGTGCCACCAGTGCGACCAGCAGGATTCTGTACATCGTTTCTCCTCACAACTGCCGCCGAAGGAACTACACCTCGATCTGCAGCAGCATTTCCTCTGCCGTATCGTACAGCAGGGCGGCAACCGGTATTTTCGGGTAGCGGATCCGCAGACGGGCGGCTTCCACAGCGGCGAAGCTCGCCGGATCGTCGATGGCGAACAGATCGCTCCAGTGATCGAAGTGCTGTTCTGCCGCAGCGCGTGCCCAGCCCGCCGCCGAGATCATTTGTTCAATAAAGGCTTCGCGCTGATTGCGTAGTTCAACCAGTCGGCAGTTCGTGTGG
Source organism: Gammaproteobacteria bacterium (assembly GCA_049290495.1). Taxonomy (GTDB): domain Bacteria; phylum Pseudomonadota; class Gammaproteobacteria; order Steroidobacterales; genus SHZI01. The sequence continues at coordinate 2,593 of JBATNV010000041.1, forward strand.
CCGACGATGGCGATGGCCGATATCCGGTCGATGCCGATTGCCCAGGAAACATTGAAAGGATCGCGCTTGAGGTTTGCTGCGGCGCTATGCAGGCTGATGGCGAAACCAGTGGGAATCCGCAGCGCCGTCAGTTGCTCGAAACAGCTCGCAATCAGCATCTGCGGATGGGTGTATTGACGCGCGTCAGCGCCGAGATTCTGCAGCGCGAGGAGTTCAGCTACCGGAGTTCCACGCCAGACAGGCAGGATATCGGCCTCGGTACGGACCGGCTTCAGGCTTGGGGGTATCGTCATGAACTTTATTTTCAGGGTTGACCATCGGGCCGGATATTAGGGCGGGATTCGCGAGTCGGTGCAAGCGCTTCAAAGGTGTCACTGGCCAGACCGACACCGGCTTCGGCGATGTAGTTGTAGGCGACATCAACACCGGCGGCGAGGATCGGTTCCAGTTCTTCGGGCCAGAGGTAGGTGGCACTGATCAGGCCCTTGTAACCGCGCTTGCGCAGCTGTTCGCTGGCGAGAATCTTGGCCTCGGTGTCAGGCAGGGCCAGGATCACGACCTTCACGGCATCAAGGCGCAGGCGGTGCCAGAGCAGCGGATCTTCAGCATCGGCGTAGACCACCCGACGACCTTCGCGCAGATGCCGCTCTACCTTGCCGAGGTCGCTGTCCATGCCGACTACCTTCTTGCCGATCGCGCGGACATGGTTGTAGGCGCCGGTGCCAACGCGTCCCATGCCGACGATCGCGACTTCGGCTTTGCCGAGCGACACCGGCTCGTCATCGGGATGGCGGCTGCGGCGCTCGAAAATCCGCAGCCAGCGCTCCAGGGCGCCGTAGATGTCGTGGGCATAACGGTTAAGGGGTGCAGCGATCGCAAAGGAGAGTGCCACCGCAATTGCAGTCGCCACTACCCAGGCGCTGTCCACCAGGCCGTATTGGGCAGCGGCAGCCATGACGATCAGGCCGAATTCGCTGTAGGTTGCGAGGCTGAGGCCGGCCAGAAAAGCGGTGCGTGCCGATAGGCCGAAGGCGACCAGCAGCAGGAAGTACAGCATGATCTTGACCGGGATCAGCGCAAGCGGGATCAGCGCGAGGCCCAGCGTTGACCAGTTGGGCAGGTCGGTGAGACCAACGGTCAGGAAAAAACCGACCAGGAAAAACTCTTTCATGCCCCACAGCGAATCGCTGAGTTCTACGGCCCGCGGGTGATTGGCGAGCAGCATTCCCGTCAGCAAGGCGCCGAGTTCGGGGGACAGGCCAATCGCCTCGAATCCGCGACCACCGATACCCAGCGCCAGCACCGCGCCGAGCAGCACCAGCAGTTCGCCGTGGCCGGTGAGGCTGAGCAGTTTTTCCAGCGGCTTTCTGAGCAGTGGCAGCAGCAGCACGAGCGCTGCGGGCCAGTCGAGCTGGCTGGCACCGTAGGAGCTGAGGATTGCGACGGCAATGACGTCCTGCACGATCAGGATGCCGATGGCGACCCGGCCGTGAAAAGCGCGTATCTCACGCTTCTCTTCCAGTATTTTGGCCGCGAGTACCGTGCTGGAAAAAGCGAACACGCTGGTGACTGCCAGCAATGCGCCGAAGGAAATGCCGGTCATGGTACGCAACAGCCATTGCGCGACCAGCAGGGCGATCACGAACTGCAGGCTGCCGACGCCCCAGACCTCGGGACGCAGCAGGTTCCTGAAGCGCAGCTTGAGGCCGACGGTGAACAACAGCAGCAGAACGCCGAGATGTGCGATGTCATCGAGCAACGGCGTGCGCTCGACATTGAAGGCATTGAGCAGGAAACCGGCAGCCAGAAAACCAACCAGAGGTGGCAGTTTAAGCTGCCGGGCCAGCAGGCCCAGAACAAATGCGGCAGCTATCCAGATGGCAAGCATTGTGTCGTGTCAGTTCTCCGTCTGTCGCATCGCGCGCAACAGGAATTCCTGCATACCGTTCTTGAGCAGCATCGCGCTGTCCACCGTGTAGTCCGGGAGGCAGTGCCGCAGGTCTTCGGGCGTATAGCGCGGCGCTGCACACTCAGCACTAGTGGTGCGCTGAATGCTCAGTCGGCCGTCGGACAATGGCGCATACCGGTCAGGTCTGGCCGGCATGCGTGCCGCCGAATACACGATCAGCGCGTGCACCAGGGTGCCCGGCCGGGAGCGGGCCGCCACGCGTGCCATGAGCGCCTTGAGTGCGGGGCGCTGCAGGTAGTTCAGCAGGTCCCAGCACAACACGACGTCAGGGCACTCCTGGCGGCGTCGGGGCAGCAGGGATTCAGCGACCTGACGCAGCAGCAGGGGGTCGGCTTCGCCATTCAACTGCTCGAAACTGTCACCCAGATCAGCAAATTCGAGCCGGCAGCGAAACTGGCTGAACAGGGCGACCGTCTCCATCCGCGCCGGGCCGAGATCCAGAACCACCGCGCGCCGGTCTGCGCTTTGCAACTCCAGCAGGCGACGAAATAGCGGCGCATTCACGCCACCGGTGTCGGCTGACACCGGTGGCTGGACTGGACGTAGTGCGGCGCTCATCCTGGCGACAGCGAGCGAGCGCTCAGCCCGCTTTGGACTGCTGCGTTGTCGTCGGCTGCACCGCCGTGACGGGCGATGCACTGGATGTACTGCGCGTACTGCTGACACCGCTGATCGCCGTCTTTACGGCTTCCGGATCCATCTCGATGGAACCCTTGAAGGACGCGCCGTCTTCCAGGCTGACACGCGGTGAAGTGATATTGCCCTTCATCCGCGCGGTCTTGCGGATCAGCACCTGCTCGGCGCCATACAGGTCACCCTCCATCGTGCCGTCCACATACACCGTATGGGCGAACACATTGGCCTTGATCTTCGCCTGGTTGCCGATGGTCAGCGTATGGCTGGCCAGATTGACCGTGCCGTTCACTTCACCCTCGATGATCAGGTCTTCCTGGCCACGCAGATGACCGTCGATCTGGATCGAAGCGCCGATCACGGCGGTTTCGTGGCGCCGGTTTGCCGATGGTGCGGCGTGGCTGACGGCTGCTGCAGCAGCAGGCCGGGCCTCGACTGCAGGACTGGTGGCTGGCTGGGGACTGCTCGCCGGGGTTGCCGCAGGCGGGCCTTTCTTGTTGCGATCAAACATTGCTGTCTCCTTGCGGGGCTGATAAGCCTGATATTTCCACAGACTGGAAATACCGGCCGTCATGATGGTTCCGGAAATATACGCCGGATAAGCGGCGCAGCATCTGCATTGTAGCGGTATGGACCCGTTCAGGCGCCATCCGGGTGCGAGAGATTCCTGCAGGGGCCCAGACCCTCCGGCAGCAGGCCCTGTTCAAGCAGGCGCAGGTTTACTGCTGCGCGCACATAGCCGGGGTCTGTGGCCAAGGCCTTGCGCCATGCGAATTCGGCGCGATCGAGATCGCAGTCGGCCGCCAGCGCGATACCGAGGTTGTTCCAGGCGCGCGCGTTGTGCGGCGACTGGACAACGACGTCGCGCCAGAAGCCGACCTCGTCTCGATAGACCTCGTTGCGCAGATGGGTGGCGAAGCCTTCGAGCAGCAGGACGGCACTCAATCCGGTCACTGCCAGATACCGCTGCTGCCGGCCGAGGCGGTGTATGGCTGCCGCAAGTAACAGGGCGGGGCCGGCCAGTGCGGTATAGAGCTGGCGGTCGTTTACCAGGTCGAGCCGCGCGAGCAGGGAGTTGCCGGGTGCCATCCACAGCAGGAACCACAGCACCGCAAAGGCCGGCAGCGGGTAGCGGCGAATATTGCTGATCGCGGTGCCCGCCGCGACCACGATGCCAACCAGTAGCATTGAGCCATTCAGGTCGAGTGTGGTCTGCACCTGCAAGGCCGGATCTGCGTTCAGGCGATCGATGTCGAGCAACTGGCTGAGCAGCCAGGTGATGCCATGCAACTGTGCGATCAGGTTTTCAGCCATCGAACGCGTGGCCAGGCTGGTGGCCAGGAACTGCTGGTACGCGGGTAGCAGCAGCGCGGTAAACAGTGCCACCAGCAGCAACAGCCAGTGCAGTGCGGATTGCTGCCCGATCTGCCGCCAGCTAAAGGGCCGGGATACATCAGCAGCGGCCCACAGCAGCAGTATGGCTGGCACCATGACCGCACTTTCCTTGGTGGCGATACCCAGTAGCATGAGCAGCGGTGAGGCGCCATACATATATAAGGCAGCGCGCTGCGTGCCGCTGCGTCCGGCAACCCACACCGCGATGCTCGCCAGGGCGAAGAAAGCACTGAGCGAGGTCGAGCGCCCCGATGCATAGGTCACGGCTTCAGTCTGCACGGGGTGCAGGACGAAGATCAGTGTGGCAGCAAGTGCCAGCCCGCCTGATCGGTGGCCAGTTTGTGTTTCCAGGCGTTGCATGAGGTACAGCATCAGCAGGCCGTTGCCGGCATGAATCAGGATGTTGACGAGGTGAAAGCCGGTCACGCCGAAGCCGCTGGCATGATTGAGCGCATAGCTCAGCTTCAGCACCGGTCGCATGCCCGGCATGGATGCCCACCACGCCGCCAGGCTCTGCACGCGCGGGTCGCGGACGATCACATCCCAGTCGTCGAACTGGAAGCTGGCCTGCAGTGCATTGGCATAGGCGATGCCAACCGCCAGCACCACGAGCAGTGGCGGCAGCCAGCGCGCGCGGGTGTCAGTGGCGACTGGCATCGAGTGCGACGAAAGCATCCTCGATCAGTATCGAGGCCGACCACCAGCGATCCGGTGCATTGAGCAGCACGACTGCCACCTCGTCATGGCCACGGCGTACGAGGGCAACGAGGCACTTGCCGGCGCCATTGGTGAACCCGCTTTTCACACCGACCGTGCCGGTCAGCCGTCCGAGCAACTGATTGCCGCTGCTCCTGGCAATTCGTCGTCCACCCACTGTGCTGATGGTGATCGCGTTCTTCTGTACCACACGGGCAAACTCCGGCTGCGCCATCGCCACCATTGCCAGATGGTACAGATCCATGGCCGATGAGCGATGTCCCGGCGCATCGAGTCCGCAGGGATTTCGAAAGCTGGTCGCATCGAGATGCAATTCCTGCGCCTTGCGGTTCATGCGCCGGACAAACGCCACAACGCTGCCCGCAGCGTGTTCGGCGAGTGCCGTACAGGCATCGTTAGCCGAACTCACCAGCAGTGCATCAAAGGCAGAGGCCATGCTGAGCTGCTCGCCCGCACGCAGTCCGAGGCGTGAGCCAGTTGCTGCCGCCGCAAGTGGACTGACGGTGACGATATCGTCGGGTGCCCAGCGTTCCAGCACCAGCAGTGCCGTCATGATCTTGGTGAGGGAAGCCGGTGGCAGAGCGAGGTTCGGCGCACGTGCCCACAGCACTGCGCCGTTGACGACGACCAGGTAGGCGACCGCGGCTTTTGGCCAGGGATCGGATGGTGGAGCGGATTCCGCTGCTATAACTGCAACCGGCAACAGCAAGGCGAGCGCGAAAGCCGCCAGCCGTTGCCGATACATCAGCACGGTGCTCCTGGTCTAGCGTCCGAACAGCCCCTTCAGCCGCTTGGCACCTTCTTTTAATACATCCTGGGTCTTGGGGACGAGGCCCGTATCACCACTCTGCCCCGTATCACCACCCTGCATCATCGCGCGTGCGTAGGTGTTGCAGAATTCCTGGTACTTCGCAGCTGGGGGCGTACTGAAGCTGCGGCCTGCGCATTCGCGCTGGGCTATGGGCCCTGCGAGTGCCGGGCATTGCGCACCAAGAAACTTCAGATCCTCGCGCTTGTTTGCGTCATCGCACAGGCGTGGCAGCGTCGATCCGGCTGCAACACCACAGTACTTTTCCACGGCAGGCAACGTGCCGGAATCCATCATTGAGTCACCGCTGGGCTGACGCGCGCTGACGGCGCCATAGCCGTCCTGCGTATTGAGCTTTGCGCAGAGCTGCTGCTTGTACTTCGGCGCGCACTTGTTGCTATCGAGGGCGCCCGGCAGCAGCGCGTCGGCAATGTCGCCGCAGGACTGCTGCAGGGTTGCGTCGACTTTGGCCTGGATAGCCGCCATTTGCTTGTTCGGCTGGCTGGCGTCGCAGGCTCCGCCGCGCTTGCCCTCGGATACCATGACCATCGTCTCGCCGTCGGCGACAAGGGTCATTTTCGAGGTGTAGCTGTCCTTGCCGTGATAGATCATCTCGCCGGTACCGGAGCCGTCGGGACAGTTGACCTTGTAGCTGTATCTGCCCGGCGAGCTCTTTACATCACTGACCGTGCAGCGCTTGTCATCGCCCGACGTGGCATCGGGCCCTTCGGTCTTGTCTGAAATGCAGACCTGCTGTTTCTGTCCCGGCATTTTCATGCCACCCATTTCCATGCTGCTGCTGATGTCCCAGCTGTGGCCCGGTTCAGCCTGAGCGAAGACAGCCGGGGCGGCAATCAGGAGCAGGACGCTGAAATACAGGCGCATGGCGAATCTCCGCTGGTTGACGACCGACGGCAAGTATATGCCCGGCGCATGCCGGAAGAGCTTGCAGCGTCATTGATCAGGGCGCCCGTTGTGCCGGTTCAAGGCATCGCGCATTATTTGGTCAAAGAGGTCGGCCATGCTCGAAGCCCTGCGCAAGACACCATTCGCATTTCTCGTCCAGCCGGTATTCTGGCTGGTGCTCGCCGGGTTGCTGGCGGTTTACGCGGCGCTCGGCTTTTACGCGCTGCCGCGATTTCTGACCGGTCTGCTCAAGGACACGGTCAGGACTGATTACGCCCGTGAACTCGCTGTCGGTGAGATCCGTTTCAATCCCTTCAGCCTCGCCATGGACATCGATGCGCTGGCCCTGCCGGATGCAGATGGCGGACCACTACTGTCTTTCAATCACCTGCGCGTAGATCTCGACCTGAATTCGCTCTGGCATCGCGCGCTGTCCTTTCGTGAAATTGCGGTCGACGGACTGGTGGTCAATGCGGTCCAGCGGCCGGGTGGGGCGCTCAATCTTTCTGATTTGCAGTCTGATAAACCACCGGCAGCCGAAGCGGGGCCGCTGCCGCGTGTCATGGTGGCGGATCTGCGTGTCAGCAAGAGCCGGATCCGGTTTACGGATCTGGATCGCAAGGACGTCTTTGTCGCGAACATCGACCCCGTTGAATTCCAGCTGAGCGACTTCACAACCTTTAGCGACGGCGGCGACCGGTACCGTTTTGATGCACATGTATTCGGCAGCGGACGCATCGCCTGGCACGGGACACTGCGGGCATCGCCGCTGTCCTCTGCCGGTGAATTCGCCCTGGGTGACCTGCCGCTCTCGAAGGTCGCGGCGTATCTCGGCGACGCTCTGCCGCTGGATATTGCCCGCGGCAGTCTGGCGGTACGCGGCAGCTATCAATACGCGAATGCCGCACAAGGGCCGCAACTGGAGCTTGCCGGTACTGAAGTAAAAGTTGCCGGCGCCGCGCTGCGTGCCCGCGGACAAAGCGCGGACTACGTCGTGGTCGACAGCCTGCTTGCCAGCGGTGGCCAGCTGTCGCTGGCGGCGCGCCAGCTTGAGTTTGTGTCGCTGGTCATCGACGGGGGTACGGTGTCTGCATGGTTGACGCCTGAAGGAAAGCTGAACCTTCCCGGGCTGCTGGGTGAGGCTCGTGAGGCAGCGGAACGGCCGTCGCCGGCCGGGTCGGCGCAGACGGCAACGAATGTACAGCGGTCGGTATCCGCATCGAAGGCTGCGCCGCCGCCTGCTTCGCAGTCCGCCTCGCAGCCCGGCCCGCAGGCAGCTGAGCAGCAAGACTGGGAAGTCCGCCTACCCAACATCGCTGCCAGCAACCTGGATATGACGCTGGAAGACCGCTCCGTACAACCGGCAGCGGTGCTGCACCTGACGCCGCTCGGCTTCACGGTCAGCGACTACACAACCCGGCCTGATGCCGTCGTGAAGCTGACGCTGGATTCTGCTGTGAATGAGAAGGGCAAGCTGCATACCGCAGCGTTACTGGCACTCGACACGCTGACGGCGCAGGCCGATATTGAACTGGCGGATATCGATCTGACCCTGTTGCAGCCGTATGTGGCCAAAGAGTCGAGCATGACGCTCGTATCCGGTGCCCTGGGGCTCAAGGGCAAGCTCCACTATGTGCCGGCCGAACCGGCGGCAAACATCGAATTCGACGCTGATGTCACGATCAGCGGCATGCATACGGTCGACAACGCACTCAAGGACGACTTCATCAAATGGGACCGGCTGCAGCTCGACGGGCTGCGCTACCGTTCTGTGCCTGAGCGCCTGCGCATCGGCACGGTCACAGCGCAAAGCCCCTACGTGCGGCTGATCATTGCCCCCGATGGCATCACCAATGTGGCGGCTGTTCTTGCCGGGCCGGGCGCAATTGCCACGCCCGCGGGCGGGGCGACGCTTGGCGGTCAGAAAGCAGACGCTGTGATCAGCAATCCCGCTGCCACACCGCCGAAGCCAGCGCCGTTCCCGATGCGGGTCGGCACAGTGCGTATCAATAATGGTTCGACCAATTTCGCGGACCTGAGCGTCAAGCCGAACTTCGCTACTGGCATCGGCAAGCTCAAGGGCACGATCAGCGGCCTGTCTTCCGATCCGGCTTCGCGCGCAAAGGTTGACCTCGATGGCGAGGTTGACCGCTACTCGCCGGTTACGATTCGCGGCGAGGTCAATCCGCTCGCGGCCGAGACCTCGCTTGATATGACGATGAGCTTCCGCAATATCGAGATGGCCTCGCTCACGCCCTATTCGGGGCGTTTTGCCGGATATACGATCCGTCGCGGCAAGCTGTCTGCCGATCTCAACTACAAGCTGAACGACCGCAAGCTCGAAGCTGACCACAAGATCGTTGTCGACCAGCTTGAACTCGGCGACAAGGTGGAGAGTCCGGAGTCGATCGGCCTGCCGCTCAAGCTGGCCGTCGCCCTGCTCAGCGACCGCAACGGCGTTATAGATATCGAGTTGCCGGTCTCCGGCAGTCTCGATGATCCGCAATTCCGCGTCGGGCCGATCATCTGGAAAGTCTTCGTCAACCTGCTGAGCAAGGCGGTTACTGCACCTTTCGCCCTGCTGGGTAATCTCTTTGGTGGCGGCGAGGAGCTGAACCTCATCAGCTTTTCGGCCGGCAAGTCAGTGATCAATGAAGCCGCACAGCAGAAGCTGGATTCGCTGTTGAAGGCGCTCGATGCACGGCCAGGCCTGAAGCTCAATGTGCCTGCGGTATTCAGTCGTGAGTCCGATACCGCCGGCATCGTCGAGTCCCGACTGAGGCGCAGTGTCGTGGCAGCGAAGAAGGTCGAGCTTGCCACCAGAAAACAGCCGACGGATGGGCCGGACTTCGCTGTGATCAGCGCTGACCCCGACGACTATCTGCGCCAGCTCACTACGGTGTACCGGAAAGCATATGGCGCGAATGCGAAATTACCGGAGCCTGTCGCACCGCTGCCGGGTGCAGCATCTGTAGCGGATATGCCGGAAGCAAGGACCGCCCGGCTCGAGCAGGCGGTACGCGAGCGTATCGTGGTGACGGATGACGATCTCTACGCACTGGGTCGCGCGCGTGCCGAGGCGGTACAGGCGAAGTTGCTCAACGATACCGGCCTTGATCCAGGCCGCGTGTTTCTGAACTCTCCCGCTGAAGGCAAAACAGATAACGGCGCGGTGATCATGGAGCTCGCGTTGCGCTGAGGCGCTCCCAAGTGCATGATCTGCTTGGTTAGCTGCGTACCTTCGTGTATTGTGCCGCCTGCTAAACAGGCTTTCGTCCGGTTAGCTCAACTCCATAACCATTACCCTGCCTCTACCGGACCAGAGGATTTCCCGATGACACGGGACGCTCTGCAGGCTGGAGAGGAAAATACAAGATGTCATTTCAAACGCTCGGGTTGAAGCCCGAACTGTTGCGCGCCATTGCGGACAGCGGTTACGAAACACCGACGCCCGTACAGGCTCGCGCCATTCCCGAAGTCCTGGCCGGCCGCGATCTGCTCGCCGGTGCGCAGACGGGAACCGGCAAGACCGCCGGTTTTACCCTGCCGATTTTGCAGTTGCTGGGTACACCAAAGGCTGGTGCGCCGGAAGCCCCTGTTGCTGTGGGCCGCAACGGCTGGCGTGCACCGCGTGCGCTGGTGCTGGTTCCTACTCGCGAACTCGCCGCTCAGGTGGCCGAAAGCGTACGGACTTATGGCCGCTACACGCCGATGGCCGTCACCGTCGTATTCGGTGGCGTCGGTTTCAATCCGCAGGCCGAGAGTCTGCGTCGTGGTACCGATATCGTCGTCGCGACACCGGGCCGCCTGCTTGACCATGTGCAACAGCGCACCATCGACCTGTCAAAGATCGAGATCCTCGTGCTCGATGAAGCCGACCGCATGCTCGACATGGGCTTTATTCACGACATCAAGCGGATTCTCAAGCTGTTGCCTGCCAAGCGTCAGAACCTGATGTTCTCGGCAACCTACAGCGAGGAAATCCGCACGCTGGCCAGCGCCTTCCTGCATCAGCCCGTGACCATTGAAGTTGCGCGCCGCAATGCTGCGGTGGAAAGCGTCACACAGCATGTGCACGAGATCCGCAAAGAAGACAAACGGCGCTTGCTGTCACATCTGGTCCGCACCAGCGACTGGGCCCAGGTCCTGGTCTTCACGCGCACCAAGCATGGCGCCAACCGGCTGACCAAGCAGCTGGAGGATGACGGCATCATTGCGTCCGCTATTCATGGCAACAAGAGCCAGTCAGCGCGTACCAAGGCGCTGAATGATTTCAAGCAGGGCAAGATCATGGTGCTGGTGGCCACCGAAGTCGCCTCGCGCGGCCTCGACATCGACCAGTTGCCCTGTGTCATCAACTACGAACTGCCGAATGTGCCGGAGGACTACGTACACCGCATCGGCCGTACGGGTCGTGCCGGCGCGACCGGCGTGGCCGTTTCTCTGGTCTCGGCAGACGAGCGGGGCCTGCTCAAGGACATCGAGCGGCTGCTGAATCGACCACTCCTGCGTGCGCAGTTGCCGAAGATTTCCGAGCCGCCGGTGCGGCCGGGCCGTTCCGCGCAGCCAGAACAGGATGATCGCGGCAACCAGTCGCATCAGCATCGTGGCGGACAGCGCCAGACGCAGGGCCAGGGTGCCGGCCAGGGTGCCGGCCAGGGTCAGCGACAGAATCGCTATCGCGGTAACCGCGGAGGCGGTACGCGGGCACACAGCGCTTAAGCCCGAATCGAGCCGGCCTGGTCCCGGACGGCGCCGGTATTATCGGCGGCCGTTTGCTGTAGCCTCTAAAAATTGTCCAGGAGACCTGATGAGTATGAAAATATTCCGCTACGGTTTTGTACTGCTGCTGGCGCTGGCTTTATCGCCGCTCCAGGCGGCAAAGGTCCAGGATCCAGCCAGCCAGACCATCCTGCTGACCGGTTCGAATCGTGGTGTGGGCCTGGCGCTGGCAGAGGAGTACGCGGCTAAAGGCTGGAATGTGATTGCAACCTGCCGTACGCCATCGAAGGCGAAAGAGTTGCAGGCACTGGCTGCTGCCAACCCAAAGGTGCTGATCGAAAAGCTCGACGTGACCGATCTCAAGGAGATCAGCGAGCTGGCAGAAAAATATCGGGGCGTTCCCGTCGATGTGCTGTTCAACAATGCCGGCTGGATCGGCGAGCCGGTCAGCCATCAGCAGTTCGGCGATCTCGACCAGGAGCTGTTCGTTGAAGTCATGAAGACCAATGTCTTTGGACCCTTGAAACTGTCCGAGGCATTTGTCGAAAACATCGCCGCCAGCCAGCAAAAGAAGATCATTGGCATGACCAGCGGACTCGGCTCGCTGACCATCATGGCTCGGATGTCGCGCTTTTATTTCTACCAGATGAGCAAGTCAGCCCTGAACATGGGTATGCGTGCGATGCGCAACGACCTGCAGGGTCGCGGCATCATCGTCGCGATTCTGGCGCCCGGCATGGTTGATACCGACATGCTTGTCGTTTCGGGCTACAAGGGTGAGAAGCTTACGCCGGCTGCAAGCGCGGCAGCGCTCTACAAGCTGGTTGCCGCACTCACGATCGACGACAAGGGCTTGCCGGTCAACGTTGATGGCAAGACCATACCCTGGTAAGACCTTTCTAGAAGGTGCCGGATTTAATTTCAGAAAAATAGATCTGGCACGTTTTTCACTGCTATGGCCCTGAGTCGCCGCAAACTGCTGATCAGTACTGCGGTGCTGGCCGGAGGTGGTCTCGCGCTCACCTGGCTGCGCCCATCCCGCGACCGGGTGCCGGCACCCGACGCACCCGATAGCCTCTCTCCAAACGCCTGGCTGCAGATCACGCCAGCCGGCGACATCATTCTGCAGGTCGACAAGGCTGAACTGGGTCAGGGCGTGATGACCGGTTATGCCACGCTGCTGGCTGAGGAGCTTGATGTGCGGCCGGCGCAGATCACGGTGCGCCTTGCGCCGGTCAATCCCCTGTTCCAGGATCCGCTGCAGCTGACCGGCGAGAGCAAGGCCATGCGTACGCGCTGGTTACCGATCCGGGAAACCGGCGCACGCGCACGTCAGATGCTGCTTCAGGCAGCCGCCCTTCGATGGCAGACCGATGTGGCTGTACTCGATACCGATGGGGCAGCGGCAGTCATCGACCGGCACAGCGACAGGCGTTTGAGTTATGCCGAACTCGCCAGCGCGGCGGCGAGGCTGCCCGTACCTGACAAGGTGCCGCTCAGGGAACCCGGTAACTGGCGATGGATTGGCACCACGGTACCCCGGCCCGATGTCCTCCCGAAGATCACCGGTCGTGCAAGGTACGGCGTGGATACGCAACTCCCGGAGCTGCTCGTCGCTGTGGTTGCCCGCCCACCTCGTTTGCTCGCGCAGCCGCTGAGTCATGACGCGAGCGCAGCGCGTGCGCTGCCGGGTGTCGTTGACGTGCTGCCAATCCATACCGGTATCGCGGTGCTCGGCGAGACTTTCTGGCATGCACAACAGGGCGCAAACGCGCTCACCGTGAAGTGGAGTACCAGTCCATTGGCCGGCGTCAGCAGCACCTCGATCCGGGTGGAGCAGGGCAAGCGCCTCGACGCTGCTGACAAGCACCGGGTGCGGGATGAGGGCGATACAGATCAGGCCTTGCAAGCCGCCGCGCAGACACTGAAGGCTGAGTACTGGTTGCCGTACCTGGCACACGCGACCCTGGAACCCATGAACGCCACAGTCTGGTTCCACGACGGCGGCTGCGACGCCTGGGTACCAAGCCAGGGGCCGGATATGGTGCGTCAGGTGATTTGCGACATGTCGGGGCTTGCCCGCGAGCAGGTCCGGGTGCACACGACTTATGCGGGCGGCGGTTTCGGGCGGCGTGCGACGATGGAGTATGTCGTCGAGGCAGCAGAAATCGCCAGGCACACGACGCGCCCGGTAAAACTCATGTGGACGCGCGAAGACGATATGCGTCACGGTCTCTATCGCGAAGCGACGCTGCATCGTTTGCGTGCGGGGCTGACAGAAGGCGGCGAGCCGCTGGCCTGGCAGCATCAACTGGTCGCTACAAACCTTAACCGGCTGGTCATTCCGGTGGCACTCGATGTACTGGCACCGGAGTGGCTGCCGCAATCGCTAACCAGCGGTTTCAGTGACGGTGTCATCAGCCTGCTCGATCGCTTCAGGGGTTCAGAGTCGGCGCGTGCCGGCTCAGCGTCCATGCCCTACGCGATTCCCAATGTGCAGATCGATCTGGCTGACTGGAACCCCGGTGTTCCGGTCACGCTGTGGCGCTCAGTCGGTCATTCCTATACTGCTTTTGTCATCGAGAGTTTCATCGATGAGCTGGCTGCTGCAGCCGGACAGGACCCCGCGGCCTTCCGGCGACGTTATCTGGCCACCCAGCCACGACACCTCGCGGTACTCGATCTCGTGCTTGAGAAATCCGGCTGGGCGACACCGGTTCCGGGTCGCCATCGCGGCGTGGCGATACAGGAAGCCTTCGGTACCATCGTCGCCCACGTTGCCGAGATCAGTGTCGAATCCGGTAACAGCATTCGCGTGCACCGGGTCACTAGTGCCGTCGATTGCGGCCTGGTGATCAACCCCGACATCGTGCGCCAGCAAATGGAAGGCGGAATCCTGTTTGGCCTGTCTGCAGCGCTGTATGGCGAGATCAGCATCGAGGACGGTGCCGTTCAGCAGAGTAACTTCCACGACTACCGCGTGCTGCGCATGGCTGATTCGCCAGCCATCGACGTACACATCGTTCCGGGCGGCACCGAACCCAGCGGTGCAGGCGAACCCGGCGTGCCACCGATAGCACCCGCGGTTGCCAACGCTGTGTACGCGGCAACGGGGCAGCGCTTGCGCACCTTGCCACTGCGCCTGTCTTGAAAGATGCCGGATTTATCCGTCTGACTTGGCCCCGATATCTTTAACCAAGGCCAGGAAGAAATCCGGCAGCTTTTAGATGGCGAGGCGCAGATACTCCAGCGCTTCTGTGCAACTGGTATTTTCTGCCTGATGCGTTACTCCGGCCGGGATGAGGATCAGATCACCTGGTCCGATGGCGCAACAGAACGCCAGCTTGGCGCCCCAGCGGATCGTCGCCTCGCCGCTGATCACACAGATGACGCTTTCAACGGACTCGTGATGATGGGCCTCTGGACTCACGCCGGGTGCAAGTTTTACGGTGCGAGCAGCCAGTGTGCCGAGGCCAGTTGGTGAATGGCTAAGTTCAGCGACCAGCCGGGTAGCAAGATCTGCGGCCCCACCCTGGCTGATTTCATCGTGGCGTACCACTCGTACGCCAGCCTCGCGACAGTCAGCGGTACCAAGGGACATGCCCGGAATTATTGCATGTGACCCTCAGGTTTTTCTGCCAGCGGCGTTCCAGCAACGACGGCGCCTGAGTTCGCGATAAAGCGTATGTGCATCCAGATCGACGCCGCTGGGCCAGACAATCAGGCTGCGGCTTTTATCGATCCGCAGCTTGCGGAACTCACGGACGTCGCGCAGTGTTTCCAGTGACCAGGACGCCAGTTGCTCTTCAAGGTCGATTGCGCCCTCAGTGCCATCGGCATAGGTGAGCCACAACTGATAGCGTTCCAGTGGCCAGGCGGCGATGAGTCGGGAAATCATTGCGGCAAATCCTGCGCCGCACTGCGCTGCTCAACAAGCCGGCAATCTCGGCGAAGCGCAGGCTTTTGCAATAACGCGCGTAGGAGCGCTTGTGGGAGCGCCTTCAGGCGCGATTGTTTGCCCCGATGAAGAT
>JBATNV010000042.1:0-4523 GCA_049290495.1 Gammaproteobacteria bacterium
GGCCTCGGCGGCTCAGCCGCAATTGCGGTGGCGATCGTGCGCGCACTGGACCTGCATTTCCAGCTCGGTTTGAACGACGCGGAAGTCAACGAACTGGCATACCTGTCGGAGCAGATCGCGCATGGCCAGCCCAGTGGCATCGACAATACCATGGCCACCTTCGGTACCCCGCTGGTTTACCGGCGCGGCGCACCGCCACTGATTGAGACGCTGAACATTCCTGCAGCGCTGACGCTGATCGTCGGAATGACGCACCACGAGGGACTCACCGCCCGTACCGTGGCCAATGTCGCCGAAGCACGGCAACGCAACCCGCGCCTCTATGAAAAAATCTTCGATGACATCGACGCGCTGGTACTGCAGGCAGTCTCGGCGATCCAGGACAACGATATATCGACTCTCGGTGACCTCATGAACATCAACCAGGGCCTGCTGAATGCATTGCAGGTTTCAAGCCCGGAGCTGGAACGGCTGATCGGCGTGGCGCGCAAGGCTGGTGCAGCGGGAGCCAAGCTGACCGGTGGCGGCGGCGGCGGCGCAATGATCGCGCTTTGCGCCGATAACGCTGCAAATATTCAGGCCGCCATCGAGCGACAGGGATTCCGTACCATGACTGTCACTGCGGCTAAAAAGTCGTGAGCGGTCTCGCCCAGGCCAAGGTCGCGGAGGATTTGCTGATCCTGGTGGATGAGGCTGATCACGAGATCGGCACGCTGCCGAAAACCGAATGCCATCTGGGCGCAGGTATTCTGCACCGCGCCTTCTCGGTGTTCCTGTTCGACGCCGCGGGCAAGGTCCTGATACAGCAACGTGCAGCGGGCAAGATGCTGTGGGCCGGCTTCTGGTCCAACAGCTGCTGCAGTCATCCACGACCGGGGGAAACCACGGAGGAAGCCGCCAAGCGCCGTGTGCGGGAAGAACTGCAACTCGAGTGCCGGCTCAGCTTCCTCTACAAGTTCCGCTACCAGGCTGCCTTCGGCACCATCGGTTCCGAGCACGAGCTGTGCCACGTCTATGCGGGCTATGCATCAGGACAGATCAGTATCGACCCGCTGGAGATCGCGGCGATACGCTGGGTGACACCCGCCGAGCTGAGTCACGAGATTGCCACCGATCCTGAACGCTTCAGCCCATGGATGAAACTCGAGTGGCAGGACATCACTGAAAAGCACCTCGATCGCATCCTCGACGATTGCCGGAAGCAGGCCACATGGCAAACGTAATCATCACCGGCAGCACGCGCGGCATCGGCCGCGGCCTCGCCGTTGAATTCCTGAAGCGCGGGCACAACGTAGTGGTTTCCAGCCGCAAGCAGGCCGATGTGAACCGGGCAGTCGGCGAACTGGCTGCAACCGGGCCGGCAAAAGTTGCCGGTACGAGCTGCGATGTCACCCGCAAGGCCGACGTACAGGCGCTGTGGGATTTCGCCGTGGCGAGTTTCGGCCGCGTGGACTTCTGGATCAACAATGCCGGTCGCGCCACCTCGCGTTACGCAGTTCACGAGATGCCCGAAGACCTCGTACACACGCTCGTCGATGGCAATTTCAAGGGCAGCGTGTTTGGCTCGCAGGTGGCGATCAACGGTTTTCGGCTGCAGGGTTCCGGTGCGCTCTACAACATGCTGGGCGGCAGCTTCGACGGCAAACGGCTGACACCAAACATGGGCGTGTACAGCGCCACGAAGTCTGCAGACTGGCTCATGACCAAGTACCTGGTGCTTGAGAACCCCGATTTAGTTGTCGGCACCATCAGTCCGGGCATGCTCATCACCGAGAACTGGTTTGATGAACAGAAACAGATGGATCCCGCCGAATGGCAAAAGATCCGTCCCATCCTCAATATCCTCTGTGACTATGTGGAAACCTCAACGCCATGGCTGGTGGAGCAGATGCTCAACAACCGGCGGAGCGGTCGGCGCATCGCGTGGATGACCACCGGTAAACTGCTGGGCCGCTTTCTCAAGGCTCGCGCGCCCGGCCCGAAACGCGATCTGTTTGCGCGCTTTGGTCTCTGAGCCGGACCTGGTGTCAGCAGCGGGCACTGAACCCCTGGTAACAGTGCGCTCGGCACTGCGGCGCTTTGGCCTTCGTGCCGCGCTGTCAGGCGCCGACCTCAACGCCCACCGCGGCGAGATTCTCGTGCTGCTCGGGCCGAATGGTGCGGGCAAGACCACGCTGCTACGCGCACTTTGCGGCAGGACGCGGCTGGATGGCGGCACCATCCGTGTCGCTGGCGGCGATCCTCTGGACGCGGCAGTCCGGCGCCGGATCGGCTTCGTGCCGCAGTCGATAGCGCTCTGGACCCAGCTCAGCGTGCGCCACAACCTCGAACTGTTTGGCCGGCTGGCCGGCGTGAAGCACGCTGAACTTCCTGCTGCGGTGGCCGACACGCTCGAATGGTCAGGCCTCGCAGCGCGTGCCGGTGATGTGGTTTCCACCCTGTCCGGCGGCATGCAGCGCCGGATCAACATCGCTGCCGGCACCCTGCACCGCCCGGAACTGTTGCTGCTCGACGAACCGACGGTCGGGCTCGACCCCGTCGCCCGCAGCGAAGTACACCAGGTACTCGACCGGCTGCGCAAAACCGGCATGAGCCTGATCATGACCACCCACGACCTGGTCGAGGCAGAAGCACTGGCCGACCGCGTCGCGCTGATGTCGGCCGGCGCGATTCGCGCCGAGGACAGCCTGGCGAAGCTGATCGGCCGGCTGTTCGGCGACGATCAGGAAGTCGTGCTCATGCTCGCTGCAGAACCCGCGCCGGCGATCCGCGACGCATTGCGCGTCGCCAGGCTTTCGCCCACCAATGACGACCGGGTCTGGATCGGCCGGTTGGCAAGCGGTCTTGAACAACTGCCGGAGCTGCGCAGCCAGCTCATCAACGTCGGCGCAGACATCGCCGAACTGCGCATCCGGCAACCGGGCTTGCACGGCGTCTATATCGAACTCACCGGACAGGTACCGCAGGAATGACACTGGCAATCTTCCGGGCTGCGCTCCTCCAGTTGCTGCATGACCGTGGCGCACTCCTGCTCAGCCTGTTTGTGCCGGCCGTGTTCTTCCTGATCTTTGCCGAGATCTTCGCCACCGCTGCCAGCGACCAGGTCCAGGTAAATGTGGCGATCGTCGATGAAGTGCAGAGCGCCGACTCGATGCGTTTACTGGCTGCGCTGAAAGGCGGAGCGACCGTCACTGTGATTCCCGACGTAGCCGACCGTGACACGGCGCTCGACCTGGTACGCCGGGGTACCGCCGACGTCGCGCTGATCGTACGTGCCGACGGCGAGTCACTGGCGACAGCCGCGGGTCTTGCCGCGCCACCGCTGCTGCTGCTCATCGATCCCTCGCGCAGCGTGGCTGCCACGGTACTGACCGGGCAACTGCAGCGCGCGTACTTTGCAGCGCTGCCGGATCTCGCCATCGGCCGCGTCGCCGAACTCATCGGCACCGAGTTCACGGAGTTTTCAGCTCAGCAAAAGGCAGACATCGATACCGGCCTCGAGAATCTGCGCGAATCTGCCGGATCGGGGCAGCGTGGTGGCTGGTCCTTCGAGGATCTGCTGGAACACAAGAATGTCGTCGGGCAGACCGCAGCACTCAACCACATCGCCTACTACGCTGGTGCGGTGGCCTTCATGTTCCTGCTGTTTGCTGCCGCCCAGAATGCCGTCGGCATTCTCGACGACCAGGCGGCGGGGATTCTCGATCGCATCGCCGCCGGCCCGGGCGGCATGACGGTCGTGATGAATGGCCGATTCATTTTCCTGATACTGCAGGGCATGGTGCAGGGTGCAGTGATCTTCGCCGTCGCCTGGCTGCTGTATGGCGTGGATGTACCCGGCAACTTCGTCGCGTGGCTGCTGATTTCCTTCAGCGCTGCGGTGCTGGCCGCAGGAATCGGCCTGTTGCTGGTCACGGCCTGTCGCACGCGCGCGCAGGCGCAGATCCTGCCCACGGTCGTGATTCTCATCATGTCAGCCATCGGCGGCAGTATGGTGCCGCGCTTCTTCATGCCCGGCTGGCTGCAGACAGTGGGCTGGATCACACCCAACACCTGGGCACTCGAAGCCTACAGCGGACTCTTCTGGCGCGGCGAGCCTTTGCTGGCACTGCTACCGCGTTGCGCGGGCCTGTTCGGCGTCGGCCTGCTGGCCCTCGCGATCAGCCACCTGCTCGCCCGCCGCCTCGTACCGGCTTGAATTCAATCAGACACCCGAGGAGAAAAAAACGCCATGAGCCGCATTGATGGGAAGTGGGACTGCATCAACAAGACGCCGATGGGCGATCAACTGTCGGTAATGGACCTGAAGAGCGACGGAGATATCGTCACCGGCACGAGCACCAATATGATGGGAACCATTGATGTCACCAATGGCAAGCTTGAAGGCAATACCTTCACCTGGCAGATGGACATGACCGCGCCTTTTCCGATGAAATTGAAAGGCGAAGTCGAGGTCGACGGCGACTCGATGCAGGGCACGGTCGCGGCAGGCTTCTTTGGCAAGTCGGCCATTAGCGGCAAAC
>JBATNV010000043.1:0-3646 GCA_049290495.1 Gammaproteobacteria bacterium
GTATTGCATGGTGAAGGGTCGCGCCGGCGTGCGTTTGTAATCCAGCGTCTTGCCGGTGAACGGGTTGGTCATCGACTCAAGCAGTCGGCCGCTTTCCAGATCGGTATAAAAAATGTGTTCCAGGACATCCACCGACCATCCGGCAGGGGTGGTCGTCACTCTAGTAATAGCGCACGCCTCGATGCCGTGAAATGGTTTTACTTCATTGTGAATCTGGCCGTACTTGGCGCCCTTCATCCACCAAAACAGAACACCATCATTGGGCCGATATCGCATTTTTCGAAACATCGGACCGAACTCACCGAGTGCCGAGGGAACGGCGCCTGCGCTTGCCCAAGCCACCGGAATCAAAGGCGCTAAAGCTGCACCAAGCACCAGGGCCCGACGGTTCAGATTCGGTTGCGATCGCGTCATAGGATGGCCTCGAGTCAAGAGTTACCCGGCCGATAAAGCAGACGACCCCGGATCCCGACTACTAATATCTTGGAACACTTCTATAAGCCAACAACAAATACTGCCGATTAACAATGATCGGTATTTCAACAATAGCTAACCGGTAAAACCCGGGGACGCATGCAAACGCTTCGCGCGTAGACTGCACATGGCGCCATGGGCCACCATCCCTTTCAGGCATCTGCTACCGAATCGCAACCGGGTGCACATTACCCTGCACCGCACCCACTACTCGGGGTGCAGCCAGGACGAACAGAAATTCCCACGCCTTGTCATTCACCAACTCTCTGGTGACGATGTTTTCCAGCAGATAAACACCATTTTTAGCCAGCATCTCCTGGTGGACCGGCATTACCAGGCTGCGATCCTCAGACGGCACAACCTCCACTGCGTCGCTATCGGCGCCGATTGCTATGACACCCAGCTCCGCAAGATACCGGGCGCCCTCCAGCCCCAAACCCGGCTCATTGATATTCATCCTTGGGCCCATAGCTTTCGTGGCGTCCATCCAGCCCGTATGAAGGAGCACTACGTCTCCTTTGCGCAACACGACACCCTGCCGCTTGCTGGCTTCGCGGATCTCCGCCACGTTGATAGCGTCTCCCTCCTTTAAAGCCTCGACTCCCCGTGCGCCCGCAAAGTCCAGCACTACGCCTCTGGCAACCAGCGGTGGTATGTTATGGACACTGAACTTCGTTACGCCGCCCGGTCTAACGAACTCGGTGGCAGGCACCCCGTTGTAATAACGGAAGTTAATCCCCGCGTGTGCAAAGCCGTCGATCTGTGTACCAAGTCCCTGCCATAGATAAACCGCGTCATCGTTGGCTGTAAACTGATTCGGTCCAAAGGGCTTGCCATCTCCGAACCCGACTTGCACTACCGTAACGCTGGCTCTTCGATAGGACCGCGGCGGCGTTGCGGGGTCTACGGCAACCGCCAGGGAATAGATCTTGCCGCGGTCGACGAGCTTGGCAGCGTCGCGTACCGTCTTTTCGTTTATGAAGTTAGCTGCGCCAATGGTATCGTCGGGGCCAAACTTCGATGGATACCAGTCACTTTTCGTGTCCGCAGCATTTTCTTGTGCCGTGGCCCAACCCAAGGGCGCTATAGATGCGATAGCACCGGCTGCAAGTATTAAAACCATTCCTGATGCAACCGAAAACCGCTTCGTCATACCAATTACCTCACCTTCGACCAACATTAGCGCTTGCTCTTCAGGCACAAGCGCACGATACATTTCCCGCACCCACTGTTCACAGCACACCCATGTCGCCGCGCATCAACAGGACTCGTCTTTTGTCGCCGACAAAAAAACTTACCACATCGGGTAACTCACCCACTAACAACTAATATGATGCATTCACTTCCGCGTCGAAGACCGCGGTAGATTGCTCCAGAAACCGTCAAAACCAGCATGCCACCGCCGTCACACTGGCTGGTTGTTTAAGCTCCGGATTACTTGTTGGCAGCTGTTGTGCCGAGCATCCATACTCAGCTTATTCACCGAAACGACGTTTGATACAGAGTCGTAACATTCCTGCTCGATGGAATTGTTTCAATTTGTCTGCATTGCAGCATTACTCAACTTGTATAGGCCCCTGAATGAGCTCTGAGTTCCACGTATCTCGCCGCAATACACTCGGCATATTAATTGGCAGCTTTCTTGCTGGAGCAGGCGCAGTTCTCGCGCCTGCGGCGCACAGCGCTTCTCCGTTGGCGTCCGGTAAAAAAGGTTCTTTGGATCCCTACGACGCTGATGACTTCGCGGTGATTAGCCGAAAACTGCTTTACCGCGGCGATGATGGTTTGTGCTTCGCGTGGCTGAAAGCAACCAAATACGCGTTGGTCAAGAGTAGCCTGACCCCGCTGCACAGTATGGAGTCGGGAGCGCTTTTTAGGATCCAGACAACGACCGATGGCTATGACGTCACAACGCTGGAGAGGACCTTTTACACCGCTGTCGGAACCGACGAACTCCTGGATGAGTGGCGCAATCCATTAACGGGCGAGACCTTGATACTAAAACGTGGCCCGGTGGGTCCGACTACGCAAAAGTATCGTCGCGACGGGTCGCTAGTGCTTCCGAAAGCCTATCTGGGCCTCGATTTCGAAGCGACCTCCAGCACCAGGCTGGCAAATATTCACGGAGACGACATCTGGTTACTGGTTGATTCCGACGCCAAGGTATTTCGAAACGGACCAGATAAGCCACCGTTTCATGTTACCGAGATGCGCACCACGCAGGCGCGTCTATCGGACGCCATTAAGCCGAAAAACAACCTGGTGGAGACCTCGCTCAGTCTTCACGAAGTGAATAGCTGGCCCGAAACCATGCGTATGGGCGATATCGATGGGTCGGTGATAATCCGCGGATTCGGCCGCAAGATATTTGACTTCAACAAGATGCCCGACTCCTGGCTGACGAAACTGCGCCGTATCAATCCCGACATCGCGGCTGATCCCGTCGCTGCACTGGATAAAACTGCCGCCAAATTCGAACAGTAACCTCAGGATCAGATCTCTATGTGCAGCTTAACCCGATCAACGGCTTCACACGTTTGCCGTAACATTCTTGCGGGACTGGGGGCACTCTTTATCATTGCCTGCGCGCAGCAACCACCGAAGTCCGAGCCACGTCAATCAATTCTGGTAGCCGGAACGCCGATGCATGGCATTCAGGGCCTTGCATGGGGACCGGACGGTTACCTTTACGCCGGCGCAATTGCCGCGCAAAGAATTAGCAAAATCCATCCTGTCACCGGCGACGTTGAGGTCGTTGTCGATGCTCCGCTCGGTGAGGCTGACGACCTCGCGTTAGCAGAGAACGGTACCCTGGCGTGGACGGCGATTGTTGCTGGCGAGCTGAGGCTTCGGCAACCAGACGGTACAGTGGTGACTATCGCCGCCAATTTACCGGGCATCAACCCTGTCGCTTTCCGCAAGGACGGGCGTTTTGTGGCGGGGCAGTTGGGATTCAGAGATGCGCTTTTCGAATTCGATCCAGCCGGCAAAAAAGCACCGCGTCTTATTACAGATGCGGTAAAGGGGCTGAACAGTTTCGAGTTCGGCAGCGATGGGCGCCTCTATGCACCGTATTGGCAAGCAGGCGTTCTGGTAGCGATCAATATTGACAGTGGCGAAATCGAGAAAATTGCTGACGGCCTGGGAACACCGTCGGCGGTCAGCCTGGATT
>JBATNV010000044.1:0-2359 GCA_049290495.1 Gammaproteobacteria bacterium
TGGTGGCTAAAGGCTGGGGCCTCGACTATCCCGATGCCGAAAATACCCTGCAGCTTTTCTACGGCCCCAACGGCTCGCCCGGCTCCAACGATGCGAACTATCGAAACCCGGAATACGACCGCCTCTACGAGGAGTCTTCGGTCATGCTTGCATCCCCGGAGCGTACAGTGATCTATCGCCGCATGAACCAGATGGTGATCGATGACTGTGTCGCAATCACCGGCCTCTCGCGCACCCGGATCTACCTGTGGCACAAGAACGTCATCGCCGTCCCTGACCGCGAAATTGTCGGCGGTTTTTTCCTGAAGTACGTTGACGTTCTACCCGTCACACCACCCGGGGGCTGAGCCGTGGAACTGATGCAGTACGTGTTGCGCAAGCTGCTAAGTGGTATTCCGCTGATTCTGGGTGTCACCCTGGTCAGCTTCGCACTGATGGTTTACTTCGGTCCGGATATGACCTACCAGCTACTCGGCAAGAACCCGACGGCGGCGCAGATTGTCGAAGTCCGGCACCAGCTTGGCTACGACCAGTCTTTCATCCAGCGCTATACCGACTATCTTGGCGAGCTGGTCCGGCTGGACTTCGGCAACTCTTCCAGCGGCGAGCCCGTTACGGCCCTGCTGGCCAAGACCATACCGGTGTCGCTGATCCTGATCCTGCCGGGGTTTCTGCTCGGTCACCTCGTCGGCGTACTGCTGGCGCTGGCAGCAGCGTTCTGGCGTGGACGCTGGCCAGACAAGCTGATCATGGCGATTGCAGTCGTCGGTATGAGTGTCAGCTTTCTGATCGTTATCATCGCTTTCCAGATACTCCTCTGTTCGAGTGACGGTCTGGACCTGTTTCCGGTGCGTGGCTGGAATGTGCACTCCTTGTCTGACTATTTCAGCTATATCGCGGTACCGACGCTGGCGACGACCTTTGTCGCGCTCGGCTACGAGACGCGCTTCTACCGGTCGGTCTTCGTCGAAGAGATGACGCGTGACTATGTGCGTACCGCCAGGGCCTTCGGCCTGCCCACCAGCCGTATCTTCTTCCGCAGTATCTTCAAGAACTGCCTGATCCCCATCATCACGCGCGTCATGTTTTCAATTCCGCAGGTCGCAATCGGCGGCAGCCTGCTGATCGAGACCTATTTCGGTATTCCTGGTATCGGCAAGGCGACCTATGAGGCGATCATCACTGGCGACCAGCCGGTGCTGAAGGCTGTCGTGAGCCTGACTGCGATCCTGTTTGTGTTTGCCATGACGCTCAACGACATCCTGTACCGGGCTGTTGATCCGCGCGTGTCGCTCAAGTGAACCAGCAGTCCCCTGCCACTGTAGCGCTCGCTGTGATCCGTCGGAACAGCATCTGGCAAAAGGTGCTGCGCAAATTCCTTGCCGACCGGACCGGAGTTGCCGGCTGCGTCGCAGTCTTTATCTATTTCATCGTGGCGCTGGGAGTCTGGTGCGGCTGGTGGGCTGCCGGCTGGGCGGATCTGGGCGGCGGAAAGTGGGAACCGGTCTCGGCAGCGCACTGGTTCGGCACCAATATCATCGGCCAGGATATTTTCTCGCGGGCCATCTACGCGACATCTACCGCTTTCGAAGTGGGTTTTGTAGTCGCCGTGCTGGCTACGATCATCGGTGGCGTGCTCGGCGCCTTTGCGGGTTTCTTTGTCGGCAGCTGGATCGACGAATTGCTGCTGTGGGTGATGAACGTACTCGATGCGATCCCCTTCTATCTGTTCGTTGCGGCAGTGGCCTACTCGCTGGCCGGCAGCCCGTATGCCATGCATGTCGCGATGATCACCTCGTTCTGGATCGGAACCGCCCGGCTGGTAAGGGGTGAGGTCATCAAGCTGCGCAATATGGAGTACATCGTGGCGGCCTATGCGATCGGCCTGTCGCGCTTGCGGATCATCTTCCGGCACATACTTCCCAATACCTCGCACATCCTGCTGGTGCAGGCCTCGATCGCCTTCGTCAGTGCAATCAAGGCGGAGGTCATCCTGAGTTTTCTGGGTATCGGTATCCGCGATGGCATGAGCTGGGGGCTGATGATCGAGGAGAGCACCAAGGAAGTGCTGGCCGGGTTCTACAACAACTTCATCGCCGCCTCCCTGCTGATGTTCGGCCTCGTGATGGCTTTCAATGCGCTGTCCGACGCCCTGCAGGACGCCATGGATCCGAGGAAAGTCGCGTGAGCGCCGGGGATCAGACGACTCCGCTACTTCGGGTTAAAGATCTTACGGTCGAGTTCCGCACCATGGACGGGACCGTACGCGCGGTGGATGCGGTGAGCTTCGATGTCTGGCCAAACGAAACCGTAGGCCTGGTCGGCGAGTCCGGCTGCGGCAAGACAGTCACCGGCCTGT
>JBATNV010000045.1:0-7343 GCA_049290495.1 Gammaproteobacteria bacterium
GACGGTCGCAGAAGTTCAGGGTGCCGTTCACTGAACGCTTGCCAAAGGGTCGGAATACGAACGCGTTGCGGTTGGCTGTGATGACACCACCCGGATAGGCAGAGCCTGCCTGCAGCAGCGTCTCGCCGGCATCGACCTGCGGCGGGTCGTCACGATCCCGGTTCACGAAGACGATGAAGCCGGCCTCCCAGGACTGCGCATGATTGCAATGTCTGCCATCGGTGCTCCGGCAGAGCACGACATCAGTGCCGTATTTTTCCGCCTCCTGGCGCGCTATGTGCATGCCATGCACATAGCGGTTCACCTGCGCGACCATATCCGCATCGAGCAGCAGATTGCTGAATGTAGGTACGGCCAGCGTTGCGAGCACGCCAGCCAGCAAACTGACGAGCAGTAGTTCGAGCAAGCTGAATCCTGCCTGGTTTTGCATAAGTCACCGGATGAGTACGGTAGCGCAGCATTCGCTGAGCAACCACGCGCCAATCGGGCGCAAGTCACGGGATTTGCTGTGCGTGATGCCCGTTTTGTTTACACAGGGGCATGCTGGTGGCTAAAATTCGGCCACACAAGGATGTTTGTTGCTGGAAGCTCAGTGAGTTTACGTACCCGGATTGAAGAAACCCTGCGGGAGCATGGCGTCACGCCAACCGCGCAGCGCGTCGAAGTGAGCATGCTGTTGCTCGCCGAGCCCTGTCACAAGTCGGCCGACCAGATCCTGCAGACCCTGCGCAGCAATGGCAGCCGGGTATCCAAGGCCACGGTCTATAACACGCTGAACCTGCTCTCCAGCAAGGGCATCCTGCGCGCGATTTCGCTCGATCCTACCCGTATCGTCTACGACTCAACGACGGTCGTGCATCACCACTTCCTCAACGAAGATACCGGTGAGTTGATGGACATAGACTCCAGCCAGGTCGAGCTGCAGAAGCTGCCGATCCTGCCGCCCGGCATGCGCGCCGAGAGCGTCGAACTGATTATCCGGGTCCGCCCGAACAAATAGACCGGCGGTCTCAGGCGTGCCGGGCGACGTTTGATTGATGGCTCCGGGCCGTTTCCCTATACTGCGCGCCGGCGCCGGGGTAGCTCAGTTGGTAGAGCACCGCATTCGTAATGCGGGGGTCGGAGGTTCAAATCCTCTCCCCGGCACCACAAAATCAACGGGTTGCGCACCTCATCCTTTTTGCCCGGTCAGCCGTAAGTGCACGGTAAGTGCAGTTGCGCTGTTTTCTGCGTGGCTGACCGTGCCGCGGCCGTCGTGTATTCGCTGCTGTCTTGGCTGACGCGGCCCACTCATTGCCACGATTCTGACTGGAGTCGACCGGGGGGTGATGGTCGGGCGCATCGTGCGGTATTCGCAGCTGGTAGCTCACGCGCCAGCCCGCTACGAACGCCACCGCCCCAAAGCGACTCTTCGATTCGGCCGCCATTGAGTGTCCCAGCAGTGCTATTGTCGTGGCTCGAATTCAGGTGGGGCTGGGTTCAAGTCTGGTGTGTGGCTTGCTTAGGGGCTGCGGCGCACTAACCAGAAGGTGGCGTACCGCCATTCGTTCTCGCGTTCGCAATCAATGCCCACGTGCCCGGGTGTCAACAAACAACTAACAGGCGGGCTCTCCGTTGATATTAATTGGCCTTGTTCTCTGGCTGCTGGTTTGTTTTATGGCAGGACTCCTGCTGGGGCGATTGACCAAGCGGCGTAGCGTCTTTTGGCTGTCCTTCATCGTGATATTCCTATTGCCATGGACCAATACAATCATCGGTACATGCGTGGCGAAATCCTACTATTCAAGGTTCGGGCGATTAATGCCGGAAGCGCCGATTACTGTTCCCGGGTTTCTGGTCAACGTGCGTGGAGACGATAGCCACCCCTCTTTGAGCCACTACCTGATTAATCGCGGATTTGATTTCGTCGAAGTTGAGTACTCAACGAATATTCACGAGACGCCTTCAATGACTTCTGGGCCCGGCTTCTACCAGTTCCGCTTCGCCGATTCTTCGGTGGCTGACTGTGCTACCGAAGGTGTCAGTGGCAAACCCGTCGGTATATACGCGACCGGTGGCTACTGCTATTCCTACACGCGTAGTGACTTTCCGATAAGCAGGTACGCATACCAAAGCGATGCGCGAAAATCCCTTCGATCGAACGTGAATTTCTTTTGCATGAGGTTGGTGGATCTGCGCAACCAAGAAGACGTTGCACGGTCTTGCGTTGTGGACGTATACATGTTTGGCGATATCCGATGGAAGCATATTGAGTCACCTGAAGGTGTAGGTGAAGTGTTAGCTGTGTTGCAACCACAATCAGATCTCTCACACTAAATCTGGCAGCTGATGGAGCTGGGCTCTGCGACACAGGCTCTTCGGGACCGTAACCTGATCGTCGACTCAATTGCGGTGCCCTACGAACTGCAGCGCGGTGGCATTCGGAGAATTCTCCAGCGCGACTGACCTGTAGCGTGCAGGCACAGGTCTAGCCGATCGACGGCGCCATTTCTCGGCGAAATCATCAGAAATGCGGCTTCCCATCACGTCTGACAACACGTCACCGTCCCGGTCATTGAACGCCGGCTGACAGCTTTGCGAACAGCGCAGCGACAGCTTCCTGAACAACTCGGCAACAGGGTGGCCACACAAATTCATGCAACGGCCCGGCCAAGAACTCATGACAAGAACCGCGCGAAGTTTGTTCTGCAAGATAGAAGGGGTGGCACGGGCTTTAGCTGAGCCCAGTCGTGGCGCGCGGTCTGCTAAGCACGCGGACCTGCGGTCACGCGGAGGTAGGCTCTGGATTTTCGCGCCCGCACAGGGCCAGCGCCGTGCCGTTTACGCTGCCATTCGATCAGGTACGCCGGAGCAGACCAATGCCGCCGCGGGATGACCAGGACATTCGCCCGCGCTCGGGGCGAAGCCGCGCCCGTGCGAAGGACGGCAGCTTCGTCAGCCGGGTCCTGCAGGCGGCCGGTCCCCGGTTGGTGAAAGGACTGGGTTACCTGGGCCGGGGCAAGGTGGCCGCACTGGCTGGTATTCGACAACCGAGGTCCCGAGCTCGCCGGGTTGTCGTCAAGGTGCGACTCGTGGTCATGCCGGGCCGGCTGCAGACCGCGACGCTCCGTCATGGTCGCTACCTGGAACGCGAGCCGGTGGGCGAGCTGAGCCACCAGTCGGCCTACGGTCCCGAGACCGACACGGCAGATATCGACGCTCTCGCCGCGCGCTCGGCCGACGACCGCCACCAGTTCCGCTTCATAGTCTCCCCGGAGGATGGGGTGGCCTTGGGTGAACTGCCCGAGTTCACCCGCACCCTGATGAGCCGGATGGAGCGGGACCTGCAAACGCCGCTGGACTGGGTGGCCGTCGACCACTGGGACACCGACAATCCCCACACGCACATCCTGTTGCGCGGGAAGACCGCCGCCGGTCAGGACCTGGTGATCGACAGGGAGTACATCAGCCACGGCCTGCGGCTTCGCGCCCAGGAGCTGGCGACCGAGTGGCTCGGCCCCCGGACCGAACGGGAGATCCAGGCGACCCGGACCAGGGAGTTGCAGGCAGACCGGGTGACACCGCTCGACCGGGCGCTACAACGGGAGGCGGTGGACGGCCTGATCGACCTCCGGGAAACGCCGGCAAGCATGTCTGCCCGGCAGGCCCGGGTACTAAAGCTCGGGCGGCTTGCTCACCTCGCGAAGCTGGGTCTGGCGGAGGAGCAACGCCCCGGTCGCTGGCAGCTGCGCCCCGATGTTGAGGCGACCCTGAAGACCTTGGGCGTGCGTGCGGACATTGTCCGCTTGGTGCAGCGGACCGTCGGCGCAGCGGGCAACGACTTCAGCATCTTCAGTCCCGGCCAGTCACCCCCCGTAACCGGAGTCATCGTGGCTCGGGGGCTGAGCGATGAACTGACCGAGCAGGGCTATCTTCTGGCGCAGGGTACGGACGGTCGCGCCCACTACCTGCGGCTCGCGCGGAAGGCCGACTTCGCGGACTATCCGGTGGGCGGAATTGTGCGGGCCAGTGGCACGACAGTCGCATTGGAATCGGCGCTGCCCATTGACCGTCAGACGCGGGCCATCGGTGCGACCTGGCTCGATGCGCAGTTGGCGGCGGACACCAGCGGGCTGGCGACCTGGGGCTTCGGAGCGGAGGTTCGAACCGCGCTTGCCATCCGGGCGGAGTTCCTGATCGGGGAAGGATTGGCGGAGCGCCGTGACGGGCAGCTGCGGCTGGCGAAGGACTTGCTGCCAGCGCTGAGGAATCGGGAACTGACAGATGTCGCGAGCCGCATCACGGCCCAGACTGGCATGACCTATCGGCCAGTGCAGCAGGGCCAGCGGGCTGGTGGCCGATACCGCCAGGCGATGCAGTTGGTCAGCGGAAAGTACGCGCTGCTGGCGGACGGGGTGGGGTTCAGCCTGGTGCCCTGGCGGCCGGAGCTGGAGCGAACCATTGACCGGGGGCTGGGCCGTTAGAGAGGCTTTACTGTGGAACTTGGGTATCACGACGTTTCTCAGCCGTCCCGCCAGCGAGTAGACTTCTACTCGGAGGCTGCCATGACCCAGGAATTTGACGTTGTCGTCGAGAAGGATTCGGAAGGCTTTTTCGTGGCCACCGTTCCCGCCTTGCCCGGCTGCCACACTCAGGCGCGGTCCCTCGACGAGCTCATGCTCCGGGTGAGGGAGGCGATTGAGCTTTGTCTTGAGGTCCAGGGTGCACCCCTGCAGCGACTCGATTTTGTGGGCGTGCAGCGCGTTACGATCGGCGCGTGACCTCCTTCCCGGCAGTCAAGGGCAAGGACCTCGTCGCTGCCTTGCGACGAGCAGGTTTTGAATTGATACGGACGAAGGGCAGTCATCACTTCTTTCGTCACCTGGACGGCCGTTCAACCGTCGTGCCGATCCACGCAGGGGAAACGATTGGGCCTGGATTACTGGCCAGCATCCTGCGCGACATCAAGCTCTCCAGAAAACAACTCCAGGAACTTCTTTAGTGGTGGCAACCGTGACTGACGATTTCATCCTGAAAATGTCTGCCCTCTGCCAGTCACTGACGCGCAATGGCAAGACCATCCGTATCGAGATCTACGGCGACGGTGGCGACGGTTGGCTGCTGGAAGTCGTCGACGAATACGGCAACTCGACAGTCTGGAACGATTCATTCGGTACCGAGCAGGCCGCGCTCGACGAGGTATTGAAGACCGTCGAAGAAGAGGGCATGGGCTCGCTAATCGGACTGCCATCGGGCAGCTGATATCGAGCCGCGTCTTCCCTGACGCCACTCTCCTCTGGCCCGGTCAGCAACTCCACCGCCTGCCGCTTCTGATCCGGCCCGAGGTGCGCATATCGCAGCGTCGTGGCCAGTGACCCATGCCCCAGCAGTTCCCGCACGGTGTTGAGATTCACGCCAACCTGCACCAGACGCGAGGCGAAGTGGTGTCGCAGGTCATGCCAGCGAAAGCGCTCGATTTCTGCAGTTTTCAGCACGGCTGACCAGGCTGTCTTGAAGGATGTGGTAACCGGGAAGATCCGGTCTGCGAGATTCTTGGCCGCGCTCTGGTCTCGCCAGCGCTGAAGCACGGCGATGGCCTCCGCGTTCAGGGGCAGGTGCCGGGTCTGACCCGTCTTGGCCGAGGCCGCGTGGATCGACAGCAGCGCGTGGCGAAAGCTGATGTCCGACCAATGCAGGGATAACAGTTCGCCCCGCCGCAGCCCGGTGTTCAGGCTGACCAGCACAGCGGGCGTCAAGTGATCGCCGTAAAGGTCGAGGCGGGGCAGGGGCGTGTAGTGCCGTTCGCGCCGCCATTCATTGGCAGAATCCCGCGCCGTCATCAATCGTTGGTCGCGGTCGATCAACGCGGTTCGCAGTGCGAGTTCTTCTTCGGGATCGAGGAAGCGTACGTTGGGTGTCCGGTCGATCCGGGGCTTCTGTACTCGGCGCACTGCATTGCTCGCCACTTTCTCAAGGCGTACAGCGTGGCTGAGTACTGCAGACAGTCCAGCCAGGTCACGCTGCACGGTCGAAGGACTGAGCCCGGTCTTGAGCCGCTCGGTCTTCCAGGTTTCGAGCTGGCTCGTGGAGATCGCGGCCAGCGGCTGCTGGAACCAGCTTCGATAGCAATACGTCAGGCGGGCCAGAGAGATCGCGGCAGTGCGGGGTCGATTCACTTTCACCCAAGGTGCGTAGGTCGTTTCCAGAAACTCTCCGAGGGTGAGGGGCGCTACGCCATCAAGCCCTGCCGTCGGTTCGCGACCGTGGGCCACATTGCCCAGAACCAGTTCGCAGCGGTGGCGGGCCGATTCAGCAGTCAGGTGCCCGACCTTGCCCAGCGCGATCCGCCGACCGCGCCCCAGCTGCGCGTAGAACGCACGCACACCGGAGGGCTGAATCCGCACGACGAAGCCGGGCAACCGGCTGTCGCGGATCTCGAAGGGCTTCTGACCGGGTTGGGCAGCGGCACTTGAAAGGAGCCGCGCCCCGATGATTGCGCGCACCACAGGACCTCGCGTGAGTGCGGCGAGAGTAGTGCACTTATAAGTGCAACCGCAATGAAACTGGGGCAAACTCAGGCGTGCAAAAACGTGCTCTGGAGGAGTCAGAAAAAAATTGCAAAACAGTCCGTTGAAGAGCTATCGTGACTAACTGCTTGATAAGTGAGAAACGCCTGAAAACCGACCAAAACAGATTCGTAATGCGGGGGTCGGAGGTTCAACTCCTCTCCCCGGCACCAATCAATCAAACGACTTGCGCACTTCACCCTTTTTGCCCGGTTAGCTGTAAGTGCACGCTAAGTGCAGTTGCGCTGCTTTCTGTCTAGCTAACCGCGCAGGGCGAGAGTCGGCCCGACGGCCGTGGCGGCCGGGATTCCGGGCTGGCAGACTCAGCCGGTGGGATGCTTGAATGACCTACACGCACGACTACGCGATCAACAAGGATACTGAAGCATTCATCTTCGAAGTCGCGCATATCAGGGATGGTGGGCGATCTGTTTCAGAGTATTCCCGAAATCGGGAAGCAGCCGGGTTGAGCGCTGGTCGATGTTGAGTCCGCAATGACGGCCATCGCAGTGTCCGAACACACGGGGCCGCATGGTCGTGCCCCGTCTTTATGGCTGCTCAGCCTGGCGAGTTCCCTGTCGCCGTTCGGGATGATTGTCGTTGTGCCCGCCCTGGCAATGTTTGCCGAACGCTATGGGGTGAGCCAGGGTAACGCCCAGTTCCTGATTGCTACCTACCTGTTCGGATTAGGTGTGGGTCAGCCGCTGGCGGGCTCATTGAGCGATCGCTTCGGACGACGTCCGGTCATTTTGATCGGCTTTGTATTATTTACGCTGGCGAGTATCGCCTGCGTCATCG
>JBATNV010000046.1:0-3490 GCA_049290495.1 Gammaproteobacteria bacterium
GCCTGTACCTCGTGAGCTGGGTGGGTGAGCGGGTGGTCGCGGACGTGCGCGATGCGGTATACCGGCACGTAATCCGCATGGATGCGATCTTCTTCGAGGAGACGCGCACCGGCGAGATACTCTCGCGTCTGACTGCTGACACCACGCTGGTGCAGTCGATCACCGGCACCAGCCTGTCGATGGTGCTGCGCTCGGCGATCCAGTTGCCGGGCGCTCTGGTGATGCTCGCCATTACCAACGTCAAGCTGATGGGCCTGATCGTCATCCTGATCCCTGCTGTGCTGCTGCCGGTGATAACGATCGGGCGCAAGGTGCGCCGGCTGTCGCGCGCGTCACAGGACCGCATCGCCGACACCAGCGCGATGGCCAGCGAATCGCTGGATGCGGTGCAGATCGTGCAGGCCTTCACGGCGGAAAACGCGGTCGCCGATCGTTTTCGCGATATCGTTGAGCAGAGCTACGACGTCGCAATTGAGCGCACCCGCGTGCGCTCAATCATGAGCTTTGTCACTTTCTGCTGCGTGTTCGGCGGCATTACCTTTGTGGTGTGGATGGGCGCGCGCAGTGTGCTCGCGGGTGAACTCACCTACGGACAGCTGGGCCAGTTCGTACTGTATGCGCTGTTCGCGGCTACTTCGGCCGGCACGCTCACCGAGATGTGGGGCGAGGTGCAGCGTGCCTCCGGTGCCACCGAGCGCCTCATCGAGCTGCTCAACGCACAACCGCACGTCAAGGCGCCGACAAATCCGCAGCCTCTGCCGCGTCCCGGCAGCGGTGCGATCCGCTTCGAGAACGTGTGCTTCAACTATCCGTCGCGGCCAGAGCGGCGTGCGCTCTCCGACATCAACCTCGATATCCGGCCGGGCGAACGCATCGCATTTGTCGGCCCGTCAGGTGCCGGCAAAAGCACCAGCTTCCAGTTGCTGCTGCGTTTCTACGACCCACAACAGGGTCGCATCCTGATCGACGGCGTGGATATTGCGCGGGCCGATCCGCGCGATGTGCGGGCGCGCATTGCTGTCGTACCGCAGGAGACGGTGATCTTCGGCGACACCGCGCTCGGCAATATCCGCTTCGGCCGACCGGCAGCGACCGACGATGAAGTGAGGGAAGCGGCAAGGCTTGCGGTGGCCGACGAATTCATCCGCGATCTGCCGCAGGGTTACGACACCTATGTCGGCGAGCGCGGCACGCGCCTGTCCGGCGGCCAGCGGCAGCGCATGGCCATCGCGCGGGCCATCCTCAAGAATCCCTCCATCCTGCTGCTCGACGAAGCCACCAGCTCCCTCGACGCCGAGAACGAACGCCTGCTGCAGATGGCGCTCGATCGCCTCATGCAAGACCGCACCACCATCATCATCGCCCACCGCCTCGCCACCGTCCTCAAGGCCGATCGCATCGTCGTCATCAACGAGGGCCGCATCGTCAATGTCGGCACGCACGAAGAACTCGTGCAGCGTGATCCGCTGTACGCGCGCCTGGCGGAGCTGCAGTTTGTGGATACGTCGGGGGAAGAGGCGGTAGTGGCTACGGCCTGATAAGGTCAATCCACGATGGCACGTGCATGGACTCGAGATGAAGTTCTGATTGCGGTCAACCTCTACTGTCAGCTGCCCTTTGGGAAACTCCATCAAGGTAATTCCCTGATCATTCGGGTGGCTGAGTTGCTTGGCCGCACGGCTGGCTCAGTTGCCATGAAGCTCTCAAACCTGGCGAGCCTTGATCCGGAGATTACCGCTTCCGGTCGAGTTGGCCTGCCTGGTGCATCGGCGTTGGACCGTGCTGTCTGGGATGAGTTGTCCCGACAGCCGGACGAGATCGCCATCGAATCACAGCAGTTGATGGATAAACTTGTATCGACGGGTGATGTGCCGGAGCTATCCTCGTCGAGTGAGTTGCCAGACATTCCCTTGTCCACAGAGGCGAGCACATCGGGCTCCGCTACGGTCAAGGTTCGCAAGGGCCAGGTCTTCTTTCGCAAGGCCGTACTCGCAAGCTATGACGAAAGGTGCTGCATGAGTGGCCTGAAGGTTCGGCGTTTACTTGTGGCCAGTCACATCAGGCCGTGGAATCTGGACCCGGCCAATCGGCTCAATCCACGCAATGGTCTCTGCCTGTCAGCGTTGCACGACAAGGCTTTTGATCTGGGCTTTATTTCTGTACGGCCGGATTTCTCGATTGCCATTTCGCAAGACATACGAGACGACAAGAGTGACCTGTCTGCCGATGCCCTGGTCACACTTGAGGGCAAGAAAATCCGTATGCCGGAGAAGTTCAGGCCGGTACCGGCGTTTCTGGATTGGCACTATTCGACTTGTTTTCGTCGCTGAACCTGGCCGCTCAGCAATCGCGCAACGCCGGCACCACCCGCTCTCCGATCATCCTGATCGAGGCTTCCGGCTCGTTGTACAGGCACAGCACCACGGCGGTCGCGCCGGCACGGCGCATTTCGCGCAGGCGTTCGATTTCGCCATCGATGTCTTTCACGCCGCAGGCGCTGACGCCGCGGGCTACGATCTTTGCCAGCAGGTCTTCAGACACGCCGTCGATATCGGGTGAGCGGCGGTTATAGGCCTTGACGAAGGCCGGGTAGTGCCTGGCGACGATAGCGGCTTCTTCAGCGCTTACGACATCGTGGATGTAAGGCTCCCAGATGGTGCCGCGCGCCATCAGGTAAATGCGCGCCTCGCGCTGGGCTTCTTCGCGGCTTTGCTTTACATGCCAGGCCCAGAAGTTGAGCAGCGGGAAGCTCACCGGATCACGGCCTGCGGCGCTCAGCACGGGGTCGATGATCTCGCGCGCCCAGCGCAGGCGTGAGACGGTGAAGTCGCTGGTCATGATGCCGTCGGCATAGCGTGCGCCCATCTTCAGCATCTGCGGGCCGTTGGATGCGGCGTAGATGGCGGGCGGTGTGGTCTTCGCCCAGTCGGCCTTGAGCCATTGCATGTGGAACAGTTCGCCCTCGTATGACACGGGCTTGCCGGAGGCGACGAGATGCAGGATTTCCAGGCATTCGCGCACCGCGCGCACCATGCGGGCTGGCTTGATCTTCATGGTCTGCAGTGTGCCGCCGCCACCGCCGACGGCGATCTGTGCGCGGCCATTTGAGATCTCGTTGAGGGTGAGCAGCAGGTTGGCCATCTTTACCGGATGCACTTCGAAGGGGCTCAGCGCCGTGGGGCCCATGTGCAGCTGCGTGGTTTGCGTGGCGAGCGGCGTGAAATTGACGAAGGGATCGCGGCCGTCAAGATGATTCGTGGCCCACACGCCGTGGATGCCGACGCTCTCGGCCAGCTTGCCGAGCCGGGCGACCTCATCGGCCGCGAAGTGTGGCTGCAGGATGAGGTCGATTTGCATGGATTACCCTACCAGATGATTACCCGGGCCGATAAGTCGCCAGGCGCTGCTCGGCTTCATCGAGCCAGTACCGTTCGGAGTCATCATCGCCGGCATCGAGCGTGGCGATCAGGTGTCGGGCGAGGCGCGCACG
>JBATNV010000047.1:0-1736 GCA_049290495.1 Gammaproteobacteria bacterium
GCACGCTGAAAGTCCGCTTTGACGGTGGCTTCAAGCGCAAGCCTGGCCTCAGCTACTCGGATTCCGAGATCTTTGTCCTGAATGGCAAGATCAAGGTGGGCAAGGAGGTCTGGACAGAAGGGCACTATGCTTTCATTCCAGCCGGCATGGCAATCGGTGCCATCGAGGTGTCGCAGGGCGCCGAAGCGCTGCTGATGTTCAATGACAGCGAGCCGAGTTTCGCCGAGACCGACCAGCATCACCGGCTGACACTGACCGATGCGTTTAACTCGGTGAACAGTTACGAAGACCGTCCATGGGCGCCCGGGAATCTGGTCAACCCTTCTGTGGCTTCCGGTTGCCTGATCAAGGTGCTGCACTACGATCCGCTCACCGAGGCAATCAGTTTCCTGTACTGCATGACACCGCAGTTTGCGCAGGACAACATCAGCTACCACGACAGTGCTGAAGAGTCGTATCACATCTGGGGCACATCCTGGATGATGCAGTTCGGCGAGCTGCCGACTGGCGGCTACTTCTGGCGGCCGCCCTACATCAACCACGGTTCCTTCCGCTGCAAGTACGGCACCATCGCTTTCGGCCGCACGGACTCGGTCCTCTTCAACTACTTCCACTTCAATCCGTGGACGAATCCGGACGAGAACAAGCTGCGCGCAGCGTCTAACCTGTATCGCAAGCGTCCGGAGCTCTACCAGTGGGTGAACTCGGATGGCCATAACCACCCGCACGGCCCGCCTGATTTCGAGAATCCGGACTACGCGAGTGATACGCAGGTGCGTCTGTTGCACGGCCAGCCAGTTGGTGGCCACGTCGGCAAGAAGCGACGGAAGTAGGAGCGGCCGTAGGAGCGACCGTAGGAGCGGCTTCAGCCGCGATACCACGACGACGATTCGCGCCTGAAGGCGCTCCTACAGCCGCTTTCACAGGAGTTCTACATGACAACCCGTCGCGATTTTGTTACTTCATTTGCGACCGTCGGTGCCGCAGGCGCGGCGACACTGGCGATGGGAGCCGCCGGTCTGGCACGAGCCGATGCGCCGGCCGCACTCGGTATTGCGATGGGCAAGGCCCTTGAAGGGCCGTATGTCGACCTGCGTACTGGCAAGGGTAACCAGAATGTCTATGCCCGGCTGCAGGGCGACCTGGATTTCGGCAAGGAAAAGCACGGCTGGTACAAGGGCTTTGTGTCTTCGGTACGGCCGGACAAGAAGCTTGAAGACCTGTTCGGCTTCGAGGGCTTCAGTACCGTCAAGCTCCAGCAGATGCCTGACGGTTCGATCCGGCGCATCCTGCGCGAAGTCGGGCTCTATACCGATCTGAAGTCCGGTGAGGTGCTGGAAGAATGGTACAACCCGTATATCGACGAGCGGGTTCGCGTGGTGCCGGTCGCCAACGATCCCTTCAACTACGTCATTGAAGAATATTTTCCCTTGCCGCCGAGCTTCGGTAATCTCAATGCGGAGAAGGCCCCACCGCGTGTGCCATTCATCCTGCCCTGGCAGCAGCGCGGCAACCGGCTGGATATGGAGATTCATATCCATCTGATCTATCCGAATGCGCTCAAGCCGGACAAGTGGCCCCGCGAGTCCAGCGGCAAATTCGTACGTGTCTCCGAGTTCTTTGCGCATCACGTCAATGTGGCCGATGTGCAAAACCCGAAGATGACGAAGCTGCCTTATAACGGCGTATGGAACCGCGTCACGCCGTGGTTGCCATGGATGCTGATGGGACAGACG
>JBATNV010000048.1:0-2716 GCA_049290495.1 Gammaproteobacteria bacterium
CGAAGGGCATTCGCTACAACCTGATCGAGGCCTTCGACCAGCCGTGGAAACGTCCCAACGAAGGAACGGTTGGCGGCTACTGGGGGCTATTCGACCCGGTATCCCGCACTGAGAAGTATCCGCTGCAGGGGCCGGTTGCAGAGAATCCGGGCTGGCGACTACAACTCGGCTTCGCCCTCACGGGCGGCTTGCTGCTGCCACTGGGCGGCTGGATGGTTCGCCGCCAGTTGTCCTTCGCCGCCGGCGCGGCGTACACATTTTCCGGCATTCTCGCCGGCGACATACTGCTCCCCCAGTGGAGCTACATGGTCTACGGCAACCGCGACCGGCTCGACTGGTGCGCAACGCTGGCCTGGACCAGCGCTGGCTGGCTGACGGCAGCGCTTGCCCTGGGCAGCATCATCAAGTGGCTGGATGCGCCCGGCCCCGACCCGATATCTACGGTTCGTAGTCTGCGGGCGGCACGCTTCGCCGCCTTGCTCGGTGCGGCCTATGTCGCGCTTGGTCTCGTACTTGCGGGACGGCATCGGGATTTTCCCTTGCCGTTGCTGGCTGTACCGGTAATGTCGCTCGTGCTGCTTGCGATCGTGCGTCCGGCCCGTGATGGCTTGCAACCCGGCCCCGCAGAAATCCTGCTCGGCGCCTGGCTCTGTCTAGCCGCGCCGCTGATCGTCTGGATCGAGGGCCTGCGTAATACCAGCGCCCTCGCGTTTGCCGCGCTCAGCATCGCACTGGCATCGGTAGTGCTAGTCCCGCTGTTCAGGGCTAAAGCGCATGCCGGCGAGAACCAGGGAACCGGCGAGGATGCCCAGCGCAGACAACTCGAATCGGTACAGGACGGCACCGATGATGCCGGCACACAGCGCGAGTGCCGCGAGCCCCCTGTGACGGGTTAACACGGCTCCTATCCCGGCGACGATACTGAGCAATTCGTAAAGACGCAGCTCTACGCCCCAGCTGATCGCCGTCCTGAGCGTGCAGTACCACCGCGCTCCTTCCGCGGCACAGCTGGTCCATACCGGCTCATATTCCACCAGCCGGTAGCGCACCGTTACGGCCAGCAGCCAGGCCATACCGCCAAGCAGAAAGATGCCGGCGATACGCTTCGTAGTCGATACGGGTCTGTCCATCATGAGTGGTGTCTGTCCGCTGCTGGCCAACTGCGTCACAGTTACAGGCGGCGACGGCATTGTCTTACAGAGAGCATCGCCAGCGGGAGCCCTGAAGCCTCGACCACCGCTCGGTTTTAGCCGGGATCCTGGTCCAACCTCTTATGTTGGTCTTGCCGTTTGCGGTCCAAGCATGTCCAGTTTCAGACGGGTCCGGCAGCTGGGAATCGTTCCCCGACTAGCAACCGCCTTCCTGGCGGTTGCCCTCCTCGCGGTTGCTGCCAATACCATGTCGCAATTTGGCCCCCGGATTGTCCTGCTTGTTCGCGAACCCGTATCAAACCTGCTTCAGGTTTCGCAATCCGAAGCCAGCACCGATCACGTCCTGCCCACCTCCATGCTACCCCCAAAGCCTATTGAAACCACAAGACTTCTGGCCGCAATCGAACGGCACGTGCGTGCAACCCGCAGTCGGGCCGATACGCCAGGTATTGCAGCCGATGCCGAACTGACTGCGGCTGCAAAAGCGCTGAATGCCGAGATGCTGAGGACACAGGGCTTTGCCGAAAACGATGATCGCCATCTACCTGTAGCGCCAGTACGCAATCGAATACGCCGTCAACAAGCGGATGCCAAATCGCTCATCGCCGCAGCCGATGAACGGCGCAATGCAGTGGCGCGATATCGCGACGCGTTCGAGGAACTGGACAGCACCGTGAAGCAGGAGATTGATCGGGCGTGGAAAATACTCGGGCGGGTTATTGCCCGTCAGTCGCTGATCGACCTGTCGAGGCGGATGGATTCGCTTCGACCGATGGTTGCACAACTGATCGGGCCGGAACCCGCGGATTCCGCTGTCATTTCCAGTGTAGAAGTCGAAGAAGCATCCATCTCTGCCGAGTTGCGCAGCGGATCATCGGCGCCCGCGTGGCGACAGGCAGTCCAGGAGCGCTTCGACGAGATGCAAAGGAGCCGACGAGGCCTTCGACAATTCGACCTCAACTTTGACAAGCAGCGCACCACTTTCACAGCACACACCGAACAAGCCCGGACGTCGGTGCAACGGCTGCAGGAAGCCGGTACCACGATGCCGTGGGTGGAATCCACGGTATCAGCACCCAGGGCTCCGATCCTTGGCCTGCTGGATCGACCGGGGACGACCCCCTACGCAGGAAGTCGGCTCACCAGACCCTACTCGCCGATGAAGCAGGAGCTGCTGCTTCCGACGCGTGCCCGGAATGCGGACCATGCCAGACAGCTCCTGATCTGGATCAGTGGTGGCGTGCTGTTACTGCTGCTCGTGATTTGCGTCGGTACCGTCATCAGCATCGTGCGGCCGGTGACCCGCTTGATGGCAGCCACCAGACGGCTCGCTGCGGGAGATCTTGCAGTGCAGGTTCCACGCGGCGGTACCCGTGAGCTGGACGCGCTCGCCGGTGCCTTCAACCAGATGGCCGAGCGGCTGGCTGCAGCGCAGACCCTCGTGCAGCAGTACAACAGTGCGCTCGAGTCGCGGGTTGAGGAACGCACCCGACAGCTCCAGCATCTTGCCGCGCACGACCCATTGACCCAGTTGCCGAATCGGCGGCAGTTTTCCCTGCAGCTGG
>JBATNV010000049.1:0-2899 GCA_049290495.1 Gammaproteobacteria bacterium
GTTCGATTTCAGCCTGCCGGACTTCCTGTGCCACAACAGCGACCTGCGCCCTGGCCTGGGCTAGCCGGGCATCTAGTCCCTTCGAGTCAATGGTGGCGATAATGTCGCCGCGCTTGACCTTCGAACCAACCTCGACATTCAGCTTTTCGACGATCCCCGAAAGCTGCGAACCCACACGGACCTCGCCGCCAACGCGCAGGCGCACCACGCCGGTAGCCAGCACGGTCGCGGCTACACTGCGGCGCTCCGGACTGATGAATCGGCGCTCTGTTGCAGAAGCTGCATCAGCACCGCCCTGGCTCCATGCCCACCAGCCACCTGCCGCTGCCGCCAGGACAGCGCCGGTAACCGCGAGCGCTGTCGCTAGCTTCATTTCTTCTTGTCGTAGACGAGAACCATCGCTGGCTTGTTGGCACGCGCCGTTTCAACGCTCATTTCGTTGCCGTCGGCAGAGAGCCAGCGGGTCTCGGTCTTTACGGTTGAGGAACCGGCCACCGCGCCTTCGCTGGTCCAGGTGACAACCAGCTTGCCGTCTGCCCATTTGGCAACGGTCTGCGCCTTGTCGCCCATCGCCCCTTCGTTCGGTACCGGCTTGCCGCTGAGGTCATAGCTGACCTGGCGTTTGCTGGTCTTCAGCATGAACTTCGACGTGATATCGATGACCAGCTTGTCAGCGCTTTGTGTCACGACATCCGTCTCATCGACCGCCTTGACCATGCCGAGATTCTGGCCCTTGTCGGTATTCAGCTCCCAGGTTCCGCTGAAATCGGTTGGGCCGGCAGCAAGCGCCGAAAGCGACAGCATCAGGCCAGCCGCGGCAATGACAATGGCTCTATTAAAATCCAGCATAAGTCTCTCCCGATAATGTTGTATGAAGGTTATTCGCCTGCGGCACGACGTCGTAAATTCACGGCAGCAACCAGGGACGACTTGCGTGGGCTCTGGTCGAGAAATGCAATGGTCTTTTCCATCCAGGCCAACTCACCATCCATCATGCTCAATATGTGGTCGGCGCTGAGGAAGCGCGAGGTGGCTTGCTGTTCACTCATGCCCCCGCCATGCGCCATGCGGACATGCGTGTCGATTGCTTCGCGCATTGCTGCCTGCCGGGGGCGCAACCCGGCGCAGCGTTTACGCAGCAGAGCCTGTGCTTCGCGCGCCGGAAGCCACGCGAGGAAACCGGCAGCCACCTGAAATCCGGCACTGTTCCCGTCAAAAGTGCCGAGCACCGAGCGCAGAAGCTGCTGAAACATCGCCCGGCCACGCGCGGTGATCGAGTAGACCAGACGCTCACCCCGCGGGCCACGCGCACCAGTCTCCGACTTCAGGTCAACCACCCCCTGCTCGGCAAGACGTGCCAGCAGTCGATACAGCGTCGGCTTCTTGAAGTCTGCGTATACCGTGCCATGCGCCATCAGGATACGGTGGAGTTCATAGCCGTGCCGGGCGCCGGCATGCAGGACACCGAGCACCATCAGCATGCGGGTCAGCTGTGCAGCAGAGCCCACCGCTACATTTTTTAACATCACGGACGTCATAGTCAGGACGGACTATAGGCAGGAAATCCGCGATAGTCCAATTGAACCTTAAAACTGTCGGGCCAATAGCCGACGCTGCCGACAATAAGCAATAATGTTCCCGTGCCAGAAGACACCAGAGAGTATGAGCAGATGGAATTGAGCACCCAGGACATTGAACGGTTCCGGCAGCGCGGCTACTGCGTGCAAGCCGGTTTTTATGACCAGGCAACCATACAGAAAATCTCTGCCTGGCTGGACGCGCTGAAAACCACGCCACCACCCGAAGGCGCCGAGGCCTGTTACTACGAACTGAGCCCGGCTACCGGCGAAGAGCTGCTGGTGCGGGTCGAGCACGTGCTCGGCGAGCACAACCCTGAAATCAGCCGCCTGATGCTCACACCAAAGCTGCTGGGCGCGATGACCGACCTGCTAGGCGAAGAGCCCGTACTGTTCAAGGAAAAGGTCAACTACAAGCTGCCGGGCACCAGGCCCGACAAGCTGCACCAGGACCAGGCGGCCGGGTGGAACGTCTATACCGACTTCTTTGTCACCATGGCGGTCGTTATCGACGCCAACCGCCGCGACAACGCCGCGTTGAGCTTTCTGGCCAACGGCAAGTACGAAAAAGCGCTGATGGGCCCCGAGTGGGCGCCACTCACGGATGCCGATCCGCCGTGGGAACCGGCCAGCGACTATGAGCTGCTTGAGGCTAACCCTGGCGACGTGGTGTTCTTCGACTCCTATGTGCCGCACGGCTCGCCAGCCAACACGAGCAACGCGCCCCGCCGCAACATTTATCTGACCTTCAACCGCAAGTCGGCTGGCGATATGCGCATGCGCTACTACCGCGACAAATGGAAAAGCTATCCGCCCAACAAGCCGGGACAGGGACGCAGCGTAGGCAGCTACCGCGTCTGAAAGTGACGCGGCTTATTCCGATGGCAGCAGGACCTGCTCCGGGGGCAGCAGGATCTGGTGATCAGTGCTGAACTGATAGTCGCGGAAGATGTGCTCGGCACTCAGCAGCTGATAGCTGCCGTCAGCCAGACGGTGCGTGGTGTCCTTGAGCCGATAGGTGTAGTGGCCGCAGGTCCAGCAGTCAAAATTCCGCATGTGCGTGCACAGACAGGTCTTGTCCATGACGGAAAACTTTTCGCCATCCGGATGCTTGTCGAGTTCGCGGTTGTAGGCCTCGATATACGCGCAGTTGCCTGAGGCATCCAGCAGGTAACCATAGGCTTCACAGTTCGGGCGGATATCGGAACCGATCGCCGGACTGCTCTTCAGCATGCGCATCGGATAACCGGTAGGCGAAATCAGGTTGACCTCGATATCGCTTTCGTTGGCGCGGAAATATTCCTGCTGTACGTTTTCCGGCA
>JBATNV010000050.1:0-1599 GCA_049290495.1 Gammaproteobacteria bacterium
TATCCAGCCTGATCGGTGAGCGTCAGGTGGCGTGGGTGATCGACCCTGAAGCCTTCGCACGCTATCGCATCGAACGCGCGCCGACTTTCGTACTGAGGCTCGACGATCGCGACGATGCGGGGCCAAGTTGCGGCACGGACTGCCGCACAACGCCGGCCTTCGTGAGCGTGTCCGGCGACGTGAGCCTCGACCACGCGCTCAACACGCTGGCCAGGCAGCGCCCCGAAGCGGCGCCGTTGCTCACGCCTCTGCTCAAGCGGCTGA
This sequence comes from Gammaproteobacteria bacterium, assembly GCA_049290495.1. Classification (GTDB taxonomy): domain Bacteria; phylum Pseudomonadota; class Gammaproteobacteria; order Steroidobacterales; genus SHZI01. The sequence goes on from JBATNV010000050.1 coordinate 265, forward strand.
AGGGTTTCTGAGCATGTGGCGCGCAAAACACCCTACCGGCACGCTCATCACTTCTGCGGCACTGCTGTTCGCGACACTGTCGGGCGCCCTCGCGCAGTCGCCGCCCTCGCTCGGCGACGCATTCGAGCAAGGCAAGACACTCGGGCGTAGCGGCAATGCCAGCGGCCGCAGCACGATCAGCGGCAGCAGCGCGCAATCGACCGTTCCGAACTACAGCACCAATCCACCCGAAGCCGGCTACTTCGGCAGTCCGGGGCTCGGCACCCAGACCGTCACTCGCGCCAGCGCCTGCGCGAGCGGCCCTGCCGCCGCCGATCCGGCCTGTGTCGCGACGCAGTTCTTGCAGACCAATCCGACGCGGCGGCCCGACTTCAACATCGACACCAACGATCCACTGCTCACCCGGAGCCGTGCGATCACCGCCGATCCACAGGCCATCGCCGGCAGCATCAGTGGCACCTACAGCGACTGCAGCGTGCAGACAGCCACCACCGTGGACCGCTTTGAAACCGCAATCTGCCACCAGTACCGTACGCTGGAGTCCAGCACCTGCGACAAGGTGCTGATCGTCACGCCGACCCAGACCCCGGGCTGCTCGGACGGCCAGTTCCTGACCCGCGTCACCGCCAATCCCTGCCCGGCCTGCGTCGACTATCTGGCCTTCGATTTCAGCTGCGGTACAAACAACTACCTGATGCACGTCTTCAGCCTGAGCAAGGCGAGCGGCAGGGTCCGCATGGATCTCGGCTCACAGACCGTGCCCGGCGAACTGAACACACAGATTCCAAAGACACCCGGCCCCACGCGGATGAACGGCTTTTTCTGCTACCGGACCTACTACAGCCAGAGCTGCGCCGGCCCCAGCTGCACCATCAGCGCATGGTTCTATAACCCCTGCCAGGGCACGAGATACTTCGGCACCAACACCTTCGCGATGCCGACCACCGTCAGCTTCAGCGACGCCTGGGACAACCAATGCGCGGCGCTGGAGGCGCGCGCGCAATGAGCACCACCAGCAGCTTCGCCTGCCTGGCCAGCACCGCGCTGGCGCTCGGCCTCTACACGGCCACGCCGGCCACGGCCGCCGACTGCTACCAGAACGCCGAGACCTGTGCCGAGGGGCCCGAGACCCGCGACATCGGCGGCTATCCGGTGCAGCGCGACTGCTGGCGCTACCGCGCGTCCTACACCTGCGTCTCGCAGAACAGCACCGACGACTGCCAGCCCTTGCGCGACCGCGGATGCAGCCAGGTCGATTCGCGCTGCATGGACACGAATCCCCAGGGCGCCTGCATGCTCTACGAGCAGACTTGGCAGTGCCGCGTCGCCACAGGC
>JBATNV010000051.1:0-3582 GCA_049290495.1 Gammaproteobacteria bacterium
CATCGGTAACTCACAGGGTAAGCGGTCTACCACGAATTCCGTACATCATTGTTTTTACAGTTATTAACCTGTCACTCAAACAATGCATCCCTTGGTTCGAAGCCTGATGCTCTATCCAGCTGAGCTACGAGCGCTTGACTAAAACGCTGCGCCTACTTGCGCGCGGTCATCATCTTGATGAAACCACCGAAGGCCGTGTGGTGCTCGCTGATGACCGAGGCACAGATCTCGTTGTCCTGCACAGCTTTCCACCAGGTCGCGAGACGGCCGCTGCCGACCGGGTCGGCGATGCCGAAATTACCGGCGGCGAGTACCTGGTGCATCATGCTGGTGATGGGGCCCAGCGTACAGTCGCCGAGCGTCGGGTTCTTGCCGACGCAGAAGGGACCGCTGTCCATCACCTGCTCCATATAGCCGTAAGCCTTGGCAATTTCCTTGCCGGCAGCATCAACTGCCGCCTGGTCGCGCTTTTCGGGATTCATGTGCCGGAACAGCGGGCCGGCGTGCTGAGCCAGATAGAGATCGGCGATGCGCGCAACCAGGCGCGAACGTGCGCGACCGAGCGGGTCTGCAGGCAGACCGGACTTCTGTGGGTAAACGTCATCGAGATATTCGCAGATGATTGAGGACTCACCGATGCCCTGTCCATCGACTTCCAGCGCCGGCATCTTGCCCATCGGATTGAGCTTGAGGTATTCCGGGCTCTTGATGCCGCCGGGCGCTTCGGCGAGCGGCAGATCGATGCCCTTCAACTTTGCGTACATCACTACGCGGGCGACGTAGGGGGAAGCAATGCCACCGTACAGCTTGATCATGATTCTTCTCCGGCTTGTGTTGAATGTTGTTATCGCAGGGCAGACAAGTCAAAACTTCTGACCAGGCCATCGGCCTGGAACAGCTTGAGCAGAATCGCCGCACGCATCCACATGCCATTGCGCTCCTGCCGCCAGTAAACCGCACGCGGATCGTCGTCGACTGCAGGATGGATCTCCGGACCGCGCGGCAGCGGATGCATGATGACCGCATCCGGCTTCATCGCACCGACATTCTCCGGCGTGATGCTGTACTCACGATAGTCCACCTGCCCGGTTTCACCGGCAGTATCCCACTCTGACTGCATGCGCGTGACGTAAATCGCGTCGAGATCCGGCAGCGCCTGTGAAAGCGGCAAATCCTCGACAAAGGCAACGCCCTGCTCGCGCAGATGCTCCTTGATATCCGGCTCGATGGCGAACTGCTGCGGTGCAATCATCACCAGGCGCACATCGCGGTAGTTCTTCATCAGGTAACAGAGCGAACGGACGGTCCGGCCGCGCTTGAGGTCGCCCATCAGGCCGATGACCTTGCCGTCGATGCCGCCCCGGTGCTCGAAACTGCGCTCCAGCGTGTAGATGTCGAGCAAGGCCTGGGTGGGATGCTGATCCTGGCCACTGCCAGCATTGATGATCGGCACCGGTCGTGGAATCCGGTTCATCAGCGTCGCGGCACGCGCAGCCTTGCCCGGATCAGGGGTGCGCATGACGATCACGTCCACATAGGAGCTGAAGGTGCGGATACTGTCTTCAAAACTCTCGCCCTTCACCTCCGAGGAAGTAGACGGATCGCGGATCTCGCTGGTGCGGATGCCGAGCACATGACAGGCATTGCTGAAGGACAGGAAAGTCCGCGTCGAGGGCTGCACGAAATACAGCATGGCGCGCCGGTCTGGCAGCAGGCCGAGCAGGAAACGGGCGCCGTCCGGATGCTTGGACAGCAGGCGCACGCGGTTCGTGAGGTCGCAGAGATCGTCGAGCTGGGCGCGATCAAAAACACGCGGGTCGATGACATGGAACAGCGGCGGCGATACGGGCGTCAGCGACATGCGGGATACTTTTTCAGGAGTTTCGGCCGGTCGGAATCATAGCAGCACTCATCCCGCTTCCGTGGCTGATCGTATCAGCCGGACGGGCTATACTTGCCGCGGGGTTTTTTGATTGTTCGTCCAAAAGGGAGTTTTGCCCATGCGCTTCAAGCAAATGATCGCGGCCATCACGGCTGCGAGTTTTCTCAGTCTCGGTATGCACACCACGGCCTCGGCCGGGGTTATCGGCACGCCGGAATACCTCTCGGCTGCCGACCGGGCTGGGCAAATCGCCCGTATCGAGTCCACCCTCGCCCGCGCTGATGTCCAGGCCCAGCTGGTGGCGCTCGGCGTGAATCCGGCCGATGCCAGCCAGCGTATCGCCTCGCTGAATGACGCCGATCTCAACCTGATGAATCAGAAGCTCGACCAGCTGCCGGCCGGTGGCGATGCCTTCCTGGCCGTCATCGGTATCGTCTTTATCGTGCTGCTGATCCTCGAGATCACGGGTGTCATCGACATCTTCAAGAAGGTCTAGCCCGGCTCTGGTCGCGGCGGTGAGTGCGCTCGCACTCACCGCCTGCGTCACGGGTCCGGCGCGATTGGCGGAGAATCCGCAACACGAACTGACCAGCGTCGCCTTCTTTCCCCAGGATACCCACCAGTGCGGGCCCGCCGCGCTGGCCACCATGCTGGTCTCAACCGGCGTGAACACCACACCCGAAGCGCTCGTGCCAGAGGTCTACATCCCGGCAAAGCGCGGCAGCCTGCAGATAGAAATGCTCGCCGCTGCACGCAGCCACGGCCGTATCCCCTTGCTGCTGACGCCTGAGTTCAGCGCTTTGCGTACTGAACTGGAGGCCGGCAACCCGGTGCTGGTGCTGCAGGACTTCGGCGCACTTGGCATCCATCGCTGGCACTACGCAGTGGCAATCGGCTACGACCCGGCACGCGCAGTGCTGGTGCTGCGGTCAGGAAAAGAACGCCGCCAACTCGAACGCGAGTGGTACTTCCTGAGGACCTGGCAGGCTGGCGACAACTGGGCCGTGACCATCACGCCGGCCGGGCGCATCCCGGCTACGGCAACCGCCGCCGGCTACATACGCGCTGTCGCCGAGAGTGAAAACCATCTGTCGACGGCCGACATCGATGCAAGTTATGGCGCCGCGCTACATCGCTGGCCCGATGACCCTCTGGTGCTGTTCGCGAGCGCTAACCGCGACTACGCGGGCGGGCGTCTCGAAGCTGCGCAGCTGACCTATCGCCGGCTGCTCGAACTGCAGCCCGACCACCTCGCTGCACACAACAACCTTGCCAATCTGCTGATCGATCGGGGTTGCGCCGCCGGCGCGCAGGAACACGCACAGCGTGCGCTGGAGCTGGTCAAGGACCAATCCGCACTCGCGTCTGCCGTAAAGGAAACCGCAGAACGGGCCGGACAGATGACTGCCCGGCCCGCCAGCGCGGGGGAACGCTGTGACTGACTGTGCCTAGAAGGCGTACTTCAGGCTGACGCCGTACCAGCGCGGCGGCTGATACGAGACCTCGTTACAACCGCAGAGCGTGGCCAGGTCGTAGCCCTGGTTGGCGGCTCGCTCGTCGGTGAGGTTGTGGATACCGAAGGTGCTGACCCACTTGCTGTCATCAGTACGCCAGCCGACCAGCGCGTTGACGAGCGTGTAGCTGTCGAGCTTGTCGGCGTCGAAATTACGCAGGTTGTGATAGAAGGAATCCGAGTAACT
>JBATNV010000052.1:0-6069 GCA_049290495.1 Gammaproteobacteria bacterium
CTTCAGGCGCGATCATTGTTTGAATATTCGGGATCGCGCCTGAAGGCGCTCCTACGCCGAACGGTCAGGGTCTGTAGCGATAGCCGGAAGTGATCGGATAGCGCCAGTCGCGGCCAAAGGCCCGCCCGGAAATCCGCACACCTGGAGGTGCCTGGCGGCGCTTGTACTCGGCGCGGCGCACCATCTCCAGCACCCGCACGACCACCTCTGTATCGAAACCATGCGCCGCGATCTCGTCGACCGAACGGTTGTCGATGATCAGCGCCTCGAGTATCGCATCGAGCACGGGATAAGGCGGCAGTGAATCGCTGTCCTGCTGGTCGGGGCGCAACTCGGCACTCGGCGGCCGTGTGATCACGCGCTCGGGAATCACCACACCGAGACTGTTGCGATAGCGGGCCAGCTCATAGACGAGGGTCTTCGTGCAGTCCTTGATCGGCGCGAAGCCACCGGCCATATCGCCGTAAAGCGTCGCGTAGCCGACCGCCATCTCGCTCTTGTTACCGGTCGCCAGCACCATCCGGCCAGTCTTGTTGGAGATCGCCATCAGCAGGATGCCGCGGCAGCGCGACTGGATGTTTTCCTCGGTCGCATCCTCGGGCAGCCCGGCAAACAGTGGTGCCAGCGAGTTGCGCGTGGTCTCGACCATCGCCTCGATCGGCAGGACCTGGTAGTCGACGCCCATCTGCTGCGCCTGCCGGGCGGCGTCCTCGATGCTGATCGCGGCGGTATAGCGGTAGGGCATCATCACTGCCTGGACCGCCATCGCGCCCAGCGCATCGACCGCCAGCGCAAGGGTCAGCGCCGAATCGATGCCGCCAGAGAGGCCGAGCAGCACGCCGGGGAAACCGTTCTTGCGAACGTAGTCGCGGATGCCGACGACCAGCGCTGCATACACGCTGGGCACATCGTCGAGCAGCGGCACGACGGTACCCGGCACCGGTGCCACCCGACCGTCGCGCTCGCGCCGGAAGCTCACGAAATGCAGGCCGGCCGAGAAAGCCGACGCGCGAAACACGATCTCGCCACCGGCATCGGCGACACAGGAGCCGCCATCGAAGACCAGTTCATCCTGGCCACCGACCAGATTGAGATAAGCCAGCGGCAAACCGGTTTCGACAGCGCGCGCCGCGATCACCGCTTCGCGCTGCGTATGCTTGCCGGTCTCAAAAGGCGAGCCGTTGACGACCAGCAGCAGTTCGGCACCGGCCGCAACCGCAGACGCTGGAAGTTCCGGCTGCCAGATGTCCTCGCAGATACCGAGACCGATTTTGAAGCCGCGAAACTCGACGACCACGGCTTGAGTGCCCGGCGTGAAATAGCGTCGCTCGTCAAACACGCTGTAGTTCGGCAGGCAGCACTTGCGATAGTTGGCGAGCTGCTTGCCACCGGCGAACAGCGCCAGAGAATTGTAGATGTGCTGATCCGCGAATTCGGGATAACCGACCAGTACCGCGACCTCGCCGCTCTCGGCGCAGATCCGCGCGAGGCCTTCTGCAAGCTGCCGCCGCAGTCCCGCATGGAAGAGCAGGTCCTCGGGCGGGTAGCCGCACAGGGCCAGTTCGGGAAAGGCCACCAGGTCAGCACTGTTGGCCTCCCGGACCTGGCGCAGTACGGCAATGATCTTGTCAGCGTTGCCACTGACATCGCCAACCGGGAAATCCTGCTGGGCGAGCGCTAGACGGAGTTCCGGTGAGCCCGACATCGGCGCATCAGCGCATCAGTTCAAGCATCGCGCTGCCGAGTTCTGCCGGCGAGCGGACGGTGCGAACCCGGGCCGCTTCCAGCGCAGCAAACTTGGCATCCGCCGTGCCTTCCCCACCGGAGATGATCGCGCCGGCATGGCCCATGCGCTTGCCCGGCGGTGCCGTGACACCGGCGATGTAGGCGACCACCGGCTTGGTGACATGCTTCTGAATGTAGCGGGCGGCCGCCTCTTCGTCGGTGCCACCGATCTCGCCGACCATGATCACGCCTTCGGTGGCCGGGTCCTGCTGGAACAGTTCGAGACAGTCGATGAAGTTCATGCCGCGGATCGGATCGCCGCCGATGCCGACGCAGGTGGTCTGGCCGAGACCGTTGCGCGTGGTCTGGTGGACAGCTTCATAGGTCAGCGTGCCGGAGCGCGAGACGATGCCGATCTTGCCGGGCTTGTGGATGAAGCCGGGCATGATGCCGATCTTGCATTCACCCGGCGTGATGATGCCCGGACAATTAGGACCGATAAGCCGGCAATCGTGGTCCTTGAGGCCGGCCTTTACGCGCACCATGTCGAGCACCGGAATGCCTTCAGTGATGCACACGATCAGCTTGATGCCGGCATCGGCCGCCGCGAGGATCGAGTCCGCCGCTGCCGGCGCGGGCACGAAAATCATGCTGACATCGGCGCCCGTGGCGCGCACCGCCTCCGGCATGGTGTTGAACACCGGCAGTCCGAGATGCTGTTCGCCGCCGCGTCCCGGCGTGACGCCGGCGACGATCTGCGTACCGTACTCGATGCACTGCTGGGCGTGAAAAGAACCCTGCTTGCCGGTCAGGCCCTGGCAGATGATGCGGGAATTTTTATTGACGAGAATGCTCATGCTGATTGCTCTGTTGGAGCGGCTTCAGCCGCGATTTGGAACCGGGGATATCGCGCCTGTAGGAGCGGCTTCAGCCGCGATCTGTGGCCAGGGATATCGCGGCTAAAGCCGCTCCTACGGCCGCTCCCACAGGAAGCCGTTCCTGCCTGGAACTTCATGACAGTGCGGCGACAGCCTTGCGGGCTGCATCAGCGAGATCGTCGGCCGGAATGATGGCGAGACCGCTGTCCTTCAGCATCGCCCGGCCCTGTTCGACGTTGGTGCCTTCGAGGCGAACAATCACCGGCACCGACACCTTTACGTCACGCACTGCGCGCACCACGCCCTCGGCGATCAGGTCGCAGCGCACGATACCGCCGAAGATGTTGACGAGAATGGCTTTCACGTCCGGGTTGGAGAGGATCAGCTTGAAAGCGGCAGCTACCCGCTCGGGCGTTGCGCCGCCGCCGACATCCAGGAAATTTGCTGGCTCACCGCCATGCAGCTTGATCAGGTCCATGGTCGCCATGGCCAGACCAGCCCCGTTGACCATGCAGGCGATATTGCCGTCGAGTGACACGTAGTTGAGGTCATGCTCGGCAGCACGCCGCTCCATCTCGTCTTCCTGGCTGGCATCGCGCATGGTCTGCAGTTCGCGCTGGCGGAACAGGGCGTTTTCTTCGATGTTGATCTTGGCATCCAGCGACAGCAGCTCGCCGCTCTTCGTGACAATCAGCGGATTGATCTCGATCAGGCTCGTATCGCATTCCAGGCACAGCCGGTAGAGCTTGGTGGCCAGGTCAACAAACTGCTTGACCTGTTCGTGGTTGAGACCGAGCCCGTAAGCCAGCTGACGCGCCTGGTAGGGCTGCAGGCCGGCGCCCGGATTGATCGCCACGCTGAGGATCTGTTCGGGCGTCTTGGCGGCAACTTCCTCGATATCCATGCCGCCAGCCGCCGAAGCGATGAAAGCAATGCGCTCGCGGGAGCGGTCGACGAGCAGGCTCAGGTAAAGCTCGCGGTCAATCTCGCTGCCCGCCTCCACATAGACCTGGTTAACCGGCATGCCCTGCGGGCCGCTCTGCTTGGTGACGAGCCGGGTACCGAGCATGGCCCGGGCCAGCTGGCCGGCCTCCTCGGCACTGCGGGCGAGCTTCACGCCGCCAGCCTTGCCGCGCCCGCCCGCGTGGATCTGGGCCTTGACCACCCAGATCTTGCCGCCGATACGCCCGGCAGCCGCAACCGCCTGGGTCGGGGTGCTGGCCACCTCACCGGAAGGGACCGGGATGGAGAAGCGACGGAACAGTTCTTTGGCCTGGTATTCGTGCAAATTCATGACGCGCGCCTGAGTCGGCCCTCAGCGGGGAGGCGCGTATTGTGGGCGAATCAGGCGCACTGTCAAACCGCAGCCTCGCCCACAGGACAGACACATCGACACCTGTCGGGTACAGAGTCAGGCCTTCGCAAGCAGCGGGCGAACTGGGAAAGGCGTCACGCTTTCAGGGAAGCGGGCAGACATAATGTGTCTGCTCAGTTCTCCTGGAACACCTGAACCGTATAGATGGCGATCGCTGAACACACACTGACGGGGCAAACCGGTGCCGCGGCGCCGACTGGCAGCGCGCCGGAGCCCACCGCACGGAGTATCGGCAACGATGTCTCGCGCCGCGTGCTGCGCTTCGTCGGGACCTTCCGTGCCGTCGTCGCGATCGTCTTGCTCGCGATTGCGCTCGGACTTCCCAATCCGCAACTGCTCGGCATCCGCAACACCGGACTGTTTCTGGCCAGCAGCGCAAGCTACTTTCTGTTCGCCGTGCTGCTGCTGGCCTGGCAGTGGCGGCGGCCGGTCATCGTGCCGCGTCTCGTGCTGGTGGAACTGCTGATCGATGTACTCGCCATCAGCCTGCTGATGTATGCAAGCAGCGGCGTGCGCAGTGGTCTCGGCGGCCTGCTGGTGGTGTTTGTCGGCGCGGCCAGTCTGTCGCTCAAGGGCCGCCAGGCTTTTTTCGGCTCCGCTATCGCCGCGCTCGCCATACTCGCCGAGCAGTCGCTGCGCGTCCTCGAACATGGCGCGCCTAGCAGTGATTTCATCGCCGCTGGCGTGCTCGGCGCGATCATCTTCATGATCGCCTCGGCAGCCTGGCCGCTGGCCAGGCGCCTGGAAGAAAGCGAGGCACTGGCTCGGCAGCGTGGTATCGATCTCGCCAACCTCGCGCAGCTGAACGACTACATCATCCAGAACCTGCGCGAGAGCATCGTAGTAGTCGATGCAGCCAACAAGGTGCGCCTCATTAACCAGTCGGCCGCCGAACACACCGGAATCCGCACCGGCGAACCGGGCCAGGATCTGGCGCAGCTGGCGCCGCATCTGCACCGCATGCTGAGCGACTGGCGCCGGCAGGGAAATCCACTGCTGCAACCGCCGTCCTTCCTGTCGGCCGACGGCAGCACGCGCATCAACGCCTACCTCGCACCGCTCGGTGGCGGCGACGACGGCCCGGTGCTGATGTTTCTAGAAGATGCCGGATTGCTGAGCCAGAAGGTCCAGCAGACCAAGCTGGCCGCGCTCGGCCGACTCTCAGCGAGTATCGCGCATGAGATTCGCAATCCGGTCGGCGCACTGAGCCACGCCAGCCAGTTGCTGGAAGAGTCGCCTCGCTTAAGCGCTGACGACCGGCGACTGATCGACATCATCCGCACCAATTCCGGGCGCGTGAACGAGATCATCGAGAACGTGCTGCAGCTTTCAAGACGCGAGACCAGCCGCCCGGAGCTGATCTACCTGGCCGGCTGGAGCCGGGATTTTGCCGCCGAGTTCAGCACGACGCTGGAGCTGCACGAAGGCCAGGTCAGCGTCACGACGAGCGAAGATGTAGAGGTTCGCGTAGACCCGGGTCACCTGCGACAGGTCGTCTGGAACCTCTGTGAAAACGCCATCAAGTACGGCAGCAGCAATGGCGGCATCGCGGTAGAAATCGCTTTCGGGCGTCTGGCTGGCAACCGCCGCCCCTATCTCGAAGTCAGTGATATAGGCGCAGGCGTCCCCGAGGAGATGTGCGAGCAGATCTTCGAACCCTTCGCGACCGGACGCAGCGGCGGCACCGGGCTCGGCCTGTTCATCTCGCGCGAACTCTGCGAGTGCAATCGCGCCGCACTGGTTTATGAAGCCCGCCGTGGTGGCGGCAGCGTATTCCGGATCGTGTTTGCTGATCCGGCGCGCTGGGAAAAGTAGCGGAGACAGACGTGGCAAAACCAATCGCACTGGTCGTCGACGACGAGCCCGATATCCGGGAACTGCTCAACATCACCCTCGACCGCATGGATATCGATGTCTGTGCCTGCGCCGATATCACAGCAGCCAAGGCGCAGCTGACGCGGCGCGAATTCCAGCTCTGCCTGACGGATATGCGTCTGCCGGACGGCGACGGCATCGACCTGATCGAGTGGATGCAGCTGCGCGGCATCGGCACGCCAGTGGCGGTGATCACCGCGCACGGCAATGTCGAAA
>JBATNV010000053.1:0-3105 GCA_049290495.1 Gammaproteobacteria bacterium
GACGACGACGTTGACCTGATTCCGCTGTATCTGTACGAGGGCAAGTGGCTGTTCTTCCACGGCACGACGGCAGGTCTGCACCTGTTTGACAATGGCTGGCTGAAAGTCGATGCGCTGGCGGCCTATCGCTTTGACCGGCTTCAACCCGACGCCGGCGATTATTTCGCCGGCTTGCAGGAGCGCGAACAGACCGTTGACGGAGGTTTGGCGGTGACCGTGAGCGGCGACTGGGGTGAGGCTTCCGCCACCTGGGTCCACGACCTGATGAGTAGATATAATGGTTATGAAAGGGATCTCACCTACAGCTACCCTTGGAGTTCTGGCCGCCTGTCCTTGTCACCGTTTGCCAGTTACGTCTATCAGGATCGTGATCTGGTGGACTATTACTACGGCGTTAGTGCCAGCGAGGCATTGCCAGACCGCCCGGCATATCAAGCCGGGTCGGCAGGCTTTTGGCGCACTGGCCTCAATGCCTCCTACCAACTGTCGCGACGAATCGTTTTGTTCTCAAATGTTGCGTTTGAACGGCTTGACAGTGAAGTTCGCAGTAGCCCGCTGGTGAATGAAAAACAGCGCGGTGCTGCGGTCCTCGGTTTTGCATATTGGTTTGGCAATGCCCTGAACGATTCCAGCAAGCAGAACGGCTCCGAACGCCTGGGGGAGTGGTCCTGGCGCCTGAATGCAGGCTATGCGGCCGACGCAACCTTCAACAAAGTTCACCGTGGCTATCTGAAACGCAATCAGGATGCGCACACCTATATCAGTGGCCTGACCCTGGGCAAACTGCTATCTGACGGCAAATACATCGATTACTGGGGAAGGCTGTCACTGAACCGTCACTTTGAAAACGGCTACCAAAGCGATTTCTGGGAATACGACGCGTACGTGATGGCGATGACCACACTGCATTCACCGTGGAGCCATCAGGAATTTCTCCGCTATGGCTTCGGCTTCGGGTTTTCCTACGCAAGCGCTGTGCCGGTTATTGAGAAAATTGAACAGGAAAAACGCGATCGGCCCGACGCGCACTTTCTAAATTATATGGAAGCGCAGCTCGATGTGCCATTCAGGGTTCTGTTCGGCGACCGAGCGAGTAAAAACTGCTATGCGGGCATTACTCTGGTGCACCGCTCCGGCATCTTTGCGCACTCCGACATACTGAGCAACGTCGCTGGCGGTTCCGACATGATTACCGCCCATGCGGAGTGCAAACGCTGATCGATGTGTTATGTGTTTTAAAAAAGTACTTGCGCGGTTCATTCTCCCTGTGTCAACTGTCGGGATGAATTTTCATCAGCCTGCACGCTCTCTCGACACTGAAGTCACCGGAAAATCAGTGACGTCTCTATCCGGGCGCACGCGGCGTCAATGCGGGGCCAGACCATGACTGACGTTATCGTGATCGGCGCGGGACTGGCCGGGCTCAATGCCACTATGTTGCTGGAACAGGCTGGGCTAAGAGTCGCCATTGTTGAAGCCAAGGACCATGTTGGTGGACGCATGCTCACACTCGATGACCTGCCAGGTCGACCAGACGCTGGCGGCATCCAGGTGGGCCCGGGCTATGCTCGTTTCCATGCCATTGCTGATCGCCTCGGCGTTGAGCGTTTTGTTCCCGTAACCAGCGAGGGCGGCTCGCTCTATCGTATCGATGGCGCAACGATCACCGCCGGGCAATGGCCGGCCGCAGCGCAGAACATGCTTGCGCGGAAAGAAAAGGCGCTGTTGCCAGACCTGCTTCTATTCTCGTTCCTGGATGGCTTGCCCAGCCTTGATCCGCTTACCCAATGGATGGACCCGCAATTCAGCGTCTTCGATGTCCCATTGCTGGAAACCTTGAAGGCCAGCGGTGCAAGCGAGCAGGCAATCACCTTGATCGATGCGAACCTGAACGGCTATTCGGTCGCGACGCTCTCCACCCTTCACGTCCTTCGCACGCTTGCCATATTTCGCGGTGCGCGCGGGCCAGTGCAGTTTGTGCGCGGCGGATCGCAACGCATGACAGATGCAATGGCGGGAGTGCTGAAGACCGACGTTCAGCTCGACAGCCCCGTCGCAGACATATCGGCACAGAAAGACGGCACCCGTATCACCCTGGTCAACGGTCGGCAGATTTCGGCGGCACATTGCATTTGTACGGTGCCTTTCGCCGCCTTGCGCGAAATTAAAATAAGCGCGCAGCTGCCGTCGCCGGTCACGCGCATGATTGCAGGCCTTCCTTACACGCATGCGACCTTCGCCTATATCGCCGCGTCAGAGCCGTTCTGGCGCAGTGATGGATTTGCCGAAAACCTGTGGAGCGATGACCCGATGATCGGGCGCATCTTTGTGCTGGGCGATGAACCGGCGATGCTCAAGGCGTGGATCAATGGTCCTGCCGCAGACCAGATCGACAGGATGGATCCGGCCACTGCCGGTGCCGAGATCATCAGGCGGATCGGAAGTGCCAGACCATCGGCCAAGGGAAAACTGCAGTTGCTGCGTCTGTACAGCTGGCAGAAAGATCGCTATGCCCGCGGCATCTACCATCACATCGGCGCGGGGCAAGCCGCTGATCTGGCTGCGGCAGCCCAATATACCGGCCAACGCCTCCATTTCGCCGGTGAGCATCTCGCGCAGACTTCATCCGGGATCGAGGGTGCGCTGGAAAGTGGCGAGCGGGCGGCGAGGGCTATTCTGGCGAGTTGATGTTGCGGCTTTTGTCGTTGAGCGTCGCGCAACCGCCGTCCGCGCATCGTTATGTGAAATTTCATTCGTTGGGCCAAGCGCGTAGCATCTATCTCGCTAAAGAAATTAATAAGAACGCGAGGACCTACCCATGACTAATACCCGAACGGCCGCTGTCAGTCTGTGCGCCATTTTCATTGCATTTGAGGCACAAGCTGCTTCTTACTTTGTGCAGCCGATTGTGACTGTATTCCCCGGCGCCGTCATCAACGGCCTTGAAATAGGCGGTGCAACTTCCCGAACGGAGGGCTACAACAACGCGCCCACTTCGGTGAATACAGAAGTTGACCTTGTGGCCGGCACCATCCGCGGTAACGCGACTGTTGGCGGCGGCGGGCTGCCTGGGGGCGCTTCGCAGGGGCGGTTCGGCGAGCAGGT
>JBATNV010000054.1:0-2968 GCA_049290495.1 Gammaproteobacteria bacterium
GCCAAGGCCTCGGGATTCAGGGGCAGGTGCCGCGTCTGGCCCGTCTTGGCCGATGCCACGTGAATGGAGAGCAGGGCGAGACGGAAGCTCACGTCGGCCCAGCGCAGCCCCAGGAGTTCGCCCCGGCGCCGCCCGGTGTTCATGCCGACGAGGACGGCGGGTGTCAGGTGATCCCCGTAATTCTCCAGCCGACGCATCGGCGTGTAGTGCCGTTCCCGGCGCCAGTCGTTGGCGGAAGCCCGGGCGGCCTCCAGTTTTCGATCCCGCTCCCGGAGCGCGGACCGGAGGGCATGTTCCTCGCCCGGGTCCAGAAAGCGCACGTTGGGCGTGCGGTCCAGCCGTGGCTTCTGTACCCGGTGCGGGGTTGGTCAGCAGATGCTCCAGACGGACGGCATGGCTCAGTGCCGCCGACAAGTCCGCAAGGTCCCGGTGCACAGTGGCCGGCCGGCGGCCGAATTTGAGGCGCTCGGTTTTCCACGCTTCAACCTGGCCCGTGGAGATTGCTGCCAGTGGTCGGCCGTTCCAGTTCCGGAAGCAGTAGTCCAGACGTGCCAGCCTCTCGGTGGCGCTGCGGGGGGCGATTGACCGTCACCCAGGGTGCGTAGATGGACTCGATGAAGTCGCCCAGCGTGAGCGGTGCGACGCCATCGAGCCCGGACGTTGGCTCGCGCCCATGAGCGACATTGCCGAGGACCTGCTCGCAGCGGTGCCGAGCCTGCTCAGGCGTAAGCGCTCCAACCTTGCCGAGTGCGATGCGCCGTCCGCGTCCCAGTGGCACGTAGAACGCGCGGACGCCAGACGGCTGGATCCGCACGACGAAGCCAGGCAACCGGCTGTCGCGGATCTCGAAGGGCTTGTGACCGGGCTGGGCTGCGGCACTCGCAAGCAGCCGTGCACCGATGATTGCACGCACAGTTCAGACCTCAGTTTGTGCGCCCGAGGTTAGTGCACTTATAAGTGCAACCGCAATGTAACGGGGGCGTGCTCGGGCGAACTGAATCGCGCTCGGTGCGGTTCACAAAAAACAGGTAGAACAGTTAGTTAACGGGTATTGGAGACTAACTGCTTGAATCAGCCGAAAAACATGAAAACGGGCAAAATCCAGTTCGTAATGCGGGGGTCGGAGGTTCAACTCCTCTCCCCGGCACCAATCAATCAAGGTCCATACCGGACACATGGTTTACGTTTTATACCGGAGACATGGTTTACACCTGTAGCGGGGCGAAGGGGTTGGGCGCGGGTTCGACGCGGTCCTCCTGATGGTCGAAGAATCCTAAGTCAAAATCCAGGAAGCTGACCAGCCAGATCCGGTCGTCGACCTCGCGGAGGCCCACGAGCTGGCCGGCAAACACGCTACTGAGGTTGATTTTGCGTCGGCCGAGGCAGATCCGGCCACAGCGCGTGACGCGGACGGTCCGATCGTGGAAGGGATAGTCCGGGTCGGGCGGCGGCTGGTACTCCCGCGCTGACGGTGTATACAGCTCGCCGGGGTAGGCGCCGTTGAGAGACTGGTGCGGGCGCTCGTGGTTGTAAACCCCTGCGGGTTGCCGGGCTTGATCCGCTGGATCTGGATGCCGAGACGCAACCACCAGACCGAGAGCCGCGAGAGCCCGAACAGGGCAGTGGGTGCGGCAAAGGGCGGGCCGTTATCGGTACGGATCGCCTGGGGCAGGCCAAAGTCCTTGAAGGTGCGCTCGAAGATCGTCACGGCGAAGTCTGAGCGAGTCGAGGCTACCCCCTCGCAGGTCAGCAGGTAGCGGGACCGGTAATCGGTGATGGTCAGCGGGTAGCAGTACTGCTTGTTACCGAGCTTGAACTCGCCCTTGTAGTCGGCACACCAGAGCCCGTTGGGCTCGTGGGCGGCAATCAGCAGGGTGCCTTGGGCCTTGTGCCGGCGACGCTTGCGGCGCTTGACCAGGCCGTGGCGATCGAGCACCGCATGCACGGTGCTGTTCGCCGGTGACTTGATCATCGGGTACTGCTTGATCAGCTTGTCGTGGATCTTCGGCGCACCCCAGGAGGGGTACTCGCGCTTGATACCGAGAATGCTGCGCTCGATCTGGAACGGTAGCCGGTTAGACTGACGGTAGGGGCGTCGACTGCGGTCGTTGAGCGCATCCAGACCGCATTCTTTGTAGCGGTTGAAGATCTTGTAGCCGGTGACCCGTGAAATGCCGAACTCCCGGCACACGGTGGTCATCTTCTCGCCTTCGAGCAGCCGGGCCACGAATCTGAGGCGTTCATCCATCGGTTTACACTCTTTCCAAGGCATCTGAGCTCTCCCCAAATGCGAGATGTGTAAACCATGTGTCCGGTATAAGGTGTCAGCTATCTCTCGATATGCTCAAAACGACTTGCGCATTTCACCCTTTTTGCCCGGTTAGCTGTAAGTGCACGCTAAGTGCAGTTGCGCTGTTTTCTGTCTAGCTAACCGCGCAGGGCGAGAGTTGGCCCCAACGGCCGTGGCGGCCGGGATTTCGGGCTGGCAGACTCAGCCGGTGGGGTGCTTGAATGACCTATACGCACGACTACGCGATCAACGAGGATATTGAAGCATTCATATCTTTGAAGTCGCGCATATCAGGGATGGTGGGCGATCTGTTTCAGAGTATTCCCGGAATCGGGAAGCAGCCGGGTTGAGCGCTGGTCGATGTTGAGTCCGGCATGACGGCCATCGCAGTGTCCGAACACGCGGGGCAGCATGGTGGTGCCCCGTCTTTGTGGCTGCTCAGCCTGGCGAGTTCCCTGTCGCCGTTCGGGATGATTGTCGTTGTGCCCGCCCTGGCAATGTTTGCCGAACGCTATGGGGTGAGCCAGGGTAACGCCCAGTTCCTGATTGCCACCTACCTGTTCGGATTAGGTGTGGGTCAGCCGCTGGCGGGCTCATTGAGCGATCGCTTCGGACGACGTCCGGTCATTTTGATCGGCTTTGTATTATTTACGCTGGCGAGTATCGCCTGCGTCATCG
>JBATNV010000055.1:0-12078 GCA_049290495.1 Gammaproteobacteria bacterium
CGATCTGACGCGGCGCTGATGCCTGTCCGCCAGCTTCGCCACTGTTGCGGTCCATGAACAGGGTGGCCTGGCCGCCGGTCATGGCCAGATACACATCGGCGAGCAGATGCGCGTCCAGCAGCGCACCATGATACTCACGGCCGGAGTTGTCGATGCTGTAGCGTTTGCAGAGCGCATCGAGGCTGTTGCGCTGACCGGGATGCAGTCGGCGCGCAAGCGCCAGCGTATCAATTACCGGACAAACCTCGGTGACGGTCGCCGGCAAGCGCCCGGTGCGGCGCAACTCCGCATTCAGAAAACCCACATCGAAGTCGGCGTTGTGAATGACCAGCTCGGCACCGGCGATGAAGGCAAGGAAGTCCTCGGCGATTTCACTGAAGCGCGGTTTGTCCTGAAGCATGTCGATGGAGATGCCATGCACTTCCTGCGCACCCGGGTCGATGTCGCGATCCGGCTGCAGATAGTGATGCAGGGTGCGCGCCGTGCGTCGCCGGTTGACGAGTTCCACACAGCCAATCTCGATGACCCGATGACCGAGTTTCAGCTCAAGCCCGGTGGTTTCTGTATCCAGTACGACCTGTCGCATCCGTGAGCTCCGTTCAATCCGCACTCGCCGCCGCACGGCCGGCGAGTGTCGCCTCCAGACCCTGGTTGGCCAGCGCATCAGCCCGTTCGTTCTCGGGATGACCGGCATGGCCTTTGACCCAATGCCACTCGACACGGTGGGTGGCAGCGATCGCTTCCAGCCGTCGCCACAGGTCCTCGTTCTTTACCGGTTTGCGGGCAGCCGTACGCCAGCCAGCGCGCTTCCAGCCTTCCAGCCATTCGCTGATGCCGCGCCGGACATACTCGGAATCGGTATACAGCGCGACTTCACACGGCCGGCTGAGCGCGGTAAGCGCCTCAATGGCGGCCATCAGCTCCATGCGATTGTTGGTCGTGTGCAGTTCGCCACCGCAGAGTTCGCGTTCCTTGCCATTGGCCCGTAGCAGGACACCCCAACCACCAGGGCCCGGGTTACCGCGGCATGCACCGTCGGTATAGATCTCGACCTCGCTCATGTAGCGTCACGCGTGGTGGGATTGATGAGGCCACCCACCAGCTGTGTGCGGCGGCGACGGAGCGCCGGGCGAACCCGCGTCATGGTGAACATCTCGCGCCGTGCCACGAGCAGATAAGAGCTGGCCAGCGGGTGCCATCCGCGGCGCCGGCTGTGTCCGTCCCTGACGGGTTCGGTCGCCACATGGCTGCGGTAGATCGGCGCCGTAAAATGAAAGAAGCACGACGGATCCACGCGGAAATCGAGCAGGCGCAGCCAGTCGTGCAGACGCGATTCGGAAACCATGCGTCGCCCGCCAGCCGGGAAACTGCGACGCGTAAGGTGGTGACGCATGCCCCACCAGCCCCAGGGATTAAAGCCCAGCACGACCAGGTGCCCGTCCGGACGGAGGATACGATCGACCTCGCGCAGAACGTCGTGTGGGTCATCAGCAGTCTCAAGGGTATGGGGCAGAAAAACGGCATCGATCGAATCCGGAGCAATGGCCAGGTCCTCAACGAGACTGATCAGATCGACACCCGGAGCAGGCTGTGGGGAGACCACCGCGTAACGTCGTGTCCGGGAAAATTGCCGGAACAACTGTCCATCGCCCCAGGCACCGATCTGCAGAAACTGATCGCCGAAGATACTCTCAAAAGCACCGGCCACCTGGTACGACTCATCCCTGAGCAGGGCAATACCGGTACCTGACTGAAGCCAATCGGAGTGCATATTCGTATATTAGCCCACAGTGATGCACCGGTTTAGCCCGCAGCGCTTTACAATGGGCGCCTGGCCAGCCAGTTACATTGAGGCAGACGATGGGTTTTCTCACAGGCAAACGCGCACTGGTCACCGGCATCGCCAGCGATCGCTCCATAGCATGGGGTATTGCGCAGGCAATGGCCCGGGAAGGTGCGGAACTTGCCCTCACCTACCAGTCAGAGCGCCTCAGCGAGCGTGTACACGAAATGGCTGCGGAGATTGGCGCAAAGATATGTTTGCCACTGGATGTCTCGAGCGATGACGAGATCGTACGCATGTTCGAGTCGCTGGCCGGTCACTGGAACAGCCTCGACATCATCGTGCACTCGGTCGCATTTGCACCACGCGACCAGTTGATTGGCCCGTACCTCGACACCGTCACGCGTGAGGGCTCACATATCGCGCACGACATCAGCAGCTACAGTTTCGTCGCATTGGCCAAGTATGGCCGCCACATGCTTTCGAAACAGGCTGCACTGCTGACACTGTCTTACCTGGGTGCGGCCCGTTCGCTACCGAACTACAACATCATGGGCCCGGCCAAGGCCAGCCTCGAATCCAATGTTCGCTTCATCGCCGCTGACCTCGGTGCAGCGGGCGTCCGCGTCAATGGCATTTCGGCCGGTCCGATCAAGACCCTGGCTGCGTCCGGCGTCGGCGATTTCCGGCAGATGCTGCAGAGCTTTGCCAGCATTGCACCCCTGCGGCGCAATGTGACCATCGAGGACGTCGGCAATGCTGCCGCATTCCTGTGTTCAGATCTCGCCAGCGGAATCACCGGCGAAATTCTCTACGTCGACGGCGGCTTTCATACGGTAGGCGTGAGCCTTTCCGAATAGGCGCGCCGCCCTATCCTGCCTGGTCTTACTGCGTGACGTCTTCGGCCTTGAAGAGATCCTTGGCCACCACGACCTTCGCGGTACTGCGCAGCTCAGCGGCCAACGCCGACAACTCAGCCTGGGCTGAACGCTGCGCGAGTATGCGTTGCTGGGTATCGCGCTGCTCCTGCGGTACCTGCGCCGGGTCGCCCGGAATAACGCGATTCAGACGGAACACGGCATAGCCTCCATCTTCCAGCGATACGCCACGCACCACGGGCTTGTCATCCACGGGTGCCGGGGCACGGAACACGGCTGCAAGCAGTTCGGGCGGCAAGATCGGCGAACGACGCAATACCGGCCCTGTCTTCAGCAAGCTCAGACCCATTGAGGCGGTCACAGCTGCAAGGTCTTCACCCGCCTGCTGGCGTTTGAGAATCGCTTCACCCTGATTCTTCGCCTCAGTCGCAGCACGCAGCGTACGCAGCCGGGCAGCGATTGCATCGCGAACTTCAGCCAGCGGTCGGGCGGCCGGCAGTTTGTGCTGAGCAACCCTCGCGACTACAACGCGTCCCTGGTCCAGTTCGATCAATGGCGTATTTTCGCCACCCTCCAGCACTGCGTCGCTGAATACGGCAC
The DNA here is from genome assembly GCA_049290495.1 of Gammaproteobacteria bacterium. Taxonomy (GTDB): domain Bacteria; phylum Pseudomonadota; class Gammaproteobacteria; order Steroidobacterales; genus SHZI01. The sequence continues at coordinate 3,262 of JBATNV010000055.1, forward strand.
TGATCAGATCCGTGTTTTCACCGAATGGCCCACCACCGGCGCGCGTATAGCCGTTATACCGGCGGATCTGCAGCCCGGCCTCTTTGGCGGCCGGCTCCAGGGATCCCGGGCTATCCAGCGCGAGGTCATCGAGCCGCTCGGCAAGCGCATAGAAACCGTCCTGCGCCTTCTGTTCGCGCAGGGACTGCGCAAGCTGCTCGCGGGCCTGCTCGAAATCCTGTCCTACGCTGGCCTTTATCGCGTCCAGCCGGATGATGTGATAGCCGAATTCGGTCTTCACGGGTGCTGAAGTCTCGCCCGGCTGCATGGCAAACAGGGCCTTCTCGAAGGGCTCGACATAGACACCGCGAGCCGCAAAGCCCAGGTCACCACCGCGTGCCGCAGAACCGGGATCGCCGGAATACTGGGCGGCCAGCGCGGCGAAATCGCCACCGTCCGCGAGCTTCTTTTCAACTTCATCGGCCAGCGCTTTGGCGGCAGCGTCGCTCCGCTCCGCACCGGTCGTAATCAATATGTGCCGTGCATGACGCTCTTCGGCACTGCGAAAGCGTGCCGGATCCTCGTCGTAGGCCTTGCGCAGGGTTGCCTCGTCCGGCACATAGTTGCGTTCCGCATCCGACAGGCTGATCTCGAGGTAGTCGAGATCGACTGTTTCCTCGCCCTGGAACTCGGCAGAATTTGTTGCGTAATAAGCCTGTATTTCCAGGTCCGTAGGCGCGATTGCCGCACCGATAACCTTTGGATCAAACAGTACGTAGTCCAGATCACGGCGTTGCTGATCGAGGGCAATGATGCGGCGAAATTCAGCTGGTGTGAAAAAAGCGCTTTCGGCGATACCGTTCTGTAACTGCTTTACTTCCAGGATGGAACGCTGCTCTGCTTCAAAAGCGGCAGCCGAGATTCCGTTTGCAGCCAGTGCCGCGTCATAGGCCGGCTTGGAAAACTGTCCGCCTACCTGGAAATTCGGCAGGCTGCGGATATGGTCAGCAACACGCTCTGTACTGAGGCGGAAACCGGCCTCGCGCACAAACTGCGTAACCGCCCTGTTCAGCACCAGGCCGTCGACGGTCTCCTGCTTCAGCTGCTTCTCGACTTCAGGAGGCAACTGGCCGCGGGCTTGCTGCTGCCGCTCGACCATGCGGTCCTGCAGGACACGCTGAAACTCTACGGCTGGAATATCCTCGCCGTTGACACTGACCGCGGTACCGCCACCGGTAAAGGTGCTGTCGCCACCGACAAAGGTCAGGACCAGGGGTACGCCGATCAAGGCGATAACGACCCATGCCCACCAGCCCTTGAGACCGTCTCTTATTTTTTCCAGCATCGCTTTCTCCAAACAAAAAGGGCGCCACACTGGTGGCGCCCGTTCGTCCGCATCAGATCAGGCATATGCCGTCACAGGTGCACTTGCAGGATAGTTGGCGGAGTGGACGGGACTCGAACCCGCGACCCCCGGCGTGACAGGCCGGTATTCTAACCAACTGAACTACCACTCCAAAAAAACCGTCTGCTCAGCCAGGAAAACTCCAGTGTCGCCACCGGAAGCCGCCTGGGCTGATCAGTAATAGTCTGCAAATCTGGTGGGTGCTGAGGGGCTCGAACCCCCGACCTTCGCCTTGTAAGGGCGACGCTCTTCCAGCTGAGCTAAGCACCCTGTTTGCTGGTCGCGATCCAGTTACCGGCACTCGTGCCGGCTGGCAACCAGAAACGACGACCGTCAGGCGATGCCCAAACGGGGCACCCGGCAGCCGCCTAGTTTACGGCATCCTTCAGAGCCTTCCCAGCCTTGAAGCCAGGTACGTGACTGGCAGCGATCTGGATCGTCTCGCCGGTCCGCGGATTACGGCCCTGACGTGCTGCACGCTCCTTCACGGCAAAGGTTCCAAAGCCGACGAGTGCGACCTGGTCGCCCTTCTTAAGCGCCTTCGTGATCGCGGTAATCACAGCATCCACTGCACGAGTGGCATCAGCCTTCGACAGGCCTGCATCGTCCGCAACCACGTCGATCAGTTCACCCTTGTTCATCAACGTACCTTTTTAACTGTTTCCGAATTACTGAATGCGCTACCGGCGAACCGGCAGCATCCCCCTTGAAAACTTCTCCGGCTATCGTTACCAGAGAACACACCGATACGGATACAGATCCGGTCCATCAAACAGGACTGCGGAATCCGGGCACCCAGACGGCGGTGAAATGAAGTATAGCGGGACGCAAAGCCGCGAACCTTATACCAAGCGCAAAAAACCGCTGTCAACCTGCGCGAATCCCGACGTCAGTGGGCGCGCACAGCTTTATCAGCGGGATCAGTTTGCGCCTTCTGCGCTTCGTCTGCCACCAGTTTGCCTTCGACGGTCTTCGGCATGGGCATTTCCTGCAGCGACAATTGCAGAACTTCATCAATCCAACGGACCGGAACAATGTTGAGGTTGTCCTTGATGTTTTTCGGTATTTCCGCCAGATCCTTCTCATTGTCATGCGGGATCAGCACGGTCGTAATCCCGCCACGATGTGCCGCCAGCAACTTTTCCTTGAGGCCACCGATCGGCAGAACCTCACCCCGCAGGGTGATTTCTCCGGTCATGGCCACATCACATCGCACCGGAATATTGGTCAGTGCCGAGACCAGCGCGGTACACATACCGACACCTGCGCTCGGACCGTCCTTCGGCGTCGCACCTTCCGGCACGTGGATATGCAGGTCAAGTTTCTGATGGAAATCCTCATCTATCCCCAGCGTCGCGGCACGCCCCCTGACGATCGTGGTGGCAGCCTGGATCGACTCGCGCATCACTTCACCGAGCTGGCCGGTATGGATCATCTTGCCCTTGCCGGGTACGACAGCTGCTTCGATCGTGAGCAGTTCGCCACCGACTTCCGTCCAGGCAAGACCAGTAACCTGACCGACGCGGTTGCTCTCCTCGGCACGGCCATAACGGAAACGGCGCACGCCCAGGTACTTCTGCAGTCCCTTCGGCACCACGTGGGTGGTCTTGCTCTTTGGTTCGAGCAGATGACTCTTGACGACCTTGCGGCAGAGCTTGGCGATCTCACGCTCGAGGTTCCGGACGCCAGATTCACGCGTATAAAAACGGATCATGTCGTGGATCGCGCCATCCGAAACCGAGATCTCGTCCTTGCGCAGGCCGTTGTTCTTGATCTGCTTCGGCACGAGGTAGTTGCGCGCGATATTAAGTTTTTCGTCTTCGGTGTAGCCCGGAATACGGATCACTTCCATGCGATCAAGCAGTGCCGCCGGGATATTCAGCGTATTGGCTGTGCAGACAAACATCACCTCGGAGAGGTCGAAATCCACCTCCAGATAGTGATCGGCAAAGCTCGAATTCTGCTCGGGATCCAGCACTTCAAGCAGGGCCGACGATGGATCACCGCGAAAGTCCGTCGACATCTTGTCGATTTCATCCAGCAGAAACAGCGGGTTGCGCACGCCAGCCTTGGCGAGATTTTGCACGATCTTGCCGGGCATCGAACCGATGTAGGTACGCCGGTGACCGCGAATCTCCGCCTCGTCGCGCACTCCACCCAGTGACATGCGGACGAAAGTACGATTGGTCGCACGCGCAATGCTCTGGCCGAGCGAGGTCTTGCCCACGCCGGGCGGACCCACCAGGCACAGGATCGGCCCCTTCAGCTTCTTGACGCGCTGCTGAACCGCCAGGTACTCAAGAATGCGTTCCTTGACCTTCTCAAGGCCATAGTGATCCTTCTCGAGGACTGCTTCAGCCTGCGGCAGATCGTGGTTGACCCGGGTGCGCTTGCGCCACGGCGCCTTCAGCAGCCAGTCCACGTAGTTGCGAACCACGGTCGCCTCGGCCGACATGGGCGACATCAGTTTCAGTTTGTTGACCTCGCCTGTCGCCTTGGTGCGCGCCTCCTCTGTCATGCCGGCGCGTGCAATGCGCTTCTCGATATCAGCGATCTCGTTCGGGGCATCATCCATGTCCCCGAGTTCTTTCTGGATCGCCTTCATCTGTTCGTTGAGGTAGTACTCGCGCTGGCTCTTCTCCATCTGCTGTTTGACGCGGCCGCGGATCCGCTTCTCGATCTGCAGCATGTCGATCTCGGTCTCGATCAGCATCATTACGTGCTCGAGACGTTCGCGGATCGGGATGATTTCCAGGACCTTCTGTTTCTGGTCCAGCTTGAGCGACATGTGCGCGGCGATGGTGTCGGCCAGCCGGCCTGGCTGATCGATGCCGGCCAGGGAAGTCAGGATCTCGGGCGGCACCTTGCGGTTCAGCTTGACGTAGTTTTCGAACTGGGAGATCAGCGAACGCTTCAGGACGTCCGCCTCGCGGGTGGTGACATCGAGACTGTCTTCAACCAGTTCGATATCAGCAGAAAAGAATTCGCCGGCCCGGGTTTCCTTGAGGTTGGCGCGAACGCCACCCTCAACGAGGACCTTGACCGTTCCGTCCGGCAGCTTCAGCAACTGCAGGATAGTGGCCAGCGTACCCAGCCGGTAGACATCCTCCAGCGAGGGCTCGTCGACATCGGCCTGCTTCTGCGCCACCAGCAGTATCTGCTTGCCAGCCTGCATCGCCGCATCGAGGGCCTGAATGGAACGCGACCTGCCCACAAACAACGGAATCACCATGTGTGGATAGACCACGACATCGCGCAAGGGAAGGATGGGAACGTTCAGACGTTGTTCCGGCGGATTTTGCTCAGACATTCTTATCTCCATGCTCAATGCGCCGTTTGGCGCCTGGCTCACCGGAGGACCAGGGCACCGCACGACGCAGCACTCTCAGAGGCTCAGCTGCTGCCGGAACCCGCTGCCCGGCGCTCTTCAGTCACTGCCCTTAAAGGCCCTGACTCGTCGGACTCATAAATGATATAGGGTCGTGTCTCACCAGTAACGACTGCAGCGTCGACCACCACCTTGCGGGCATTCCGCAGCGATGGAAGTTCATACATGGTGTCGAGCAGGATACCCTCGAGAATCGTCCGCAAACCCCGTGCACCCGTCTTCCGCTCCATGGCGCGCAATGCGATCGCCCGCAGCGCATCTTCGCGAAACTCCAGTTCTGCGCCTTCCATCTCGAACAGACGGCGATACTGCTTGGTCAGCGCATTCTTCGGTTCAACGAGGATACTTATCAGGGCTGCCTCATCGAGTTCATCGAGCGTGGCAACGACAGGCAGCCGGCCGACAAATTCCGGAATCAGGCCAAAGCGGATCAGATCCTCCGGCTCCACATCATTCAGCAGTTCGCCGATCGGTGTTTCACTGTTGCTGCGCACATCGGCAATAAAGCCGATACCGCTCTTCTGCGAACGCTTCTGGATGATCTTTTCAAGGCCGGCAAAGGCACCGCCGACGATAAAGAGAATATGTCGCGTATCGACCTGCAGGAATTCCTGCTGCGGATGCTTGCGGCCACCCTGCGGGGGCACCGAGGCAACCGTACCCTCGATGAGTTTCAGGAGCGCCTGCTGCACGCCCTCGCCGGAAACATCACGGGTGATGGACGGGTTATCTGACTTGCGCGAGATCTTGTCGATCTCGTCGATATATACGATGCCGGTCTGCGCCTTCTCGACATCGTAATCGCATTTCTGCAGCAGCTTCTGGATGATGTTCTCGACATCTTCGCCGACGTAGCCGGCTTCTGTAAGCGTCGTCGCATCAGCGATCGTGAAGGGAACATTGAGCAAGCGCGCCAGCGTCTCGGCCAGCAGCGTCTTGCCGCAGCCGGTCGGGCCGATCAGCAGGATATTGCTCTTCGAAAGTTCGATATCGCTCTTGCCGGCATCAGTGGAGCGGTTTTCCAGGCGCTTGTAGTGGTTGTAGACCGCTACCGCCAGGATTTTCTTGGCCTGATCCTGGCCGATCACATATTCATCAAGAACACTCTTGATCTCTTGCGGCTTGGGCAACTTGGTACCGGTGTGATCCTGACGGTCTTCCAGCTCCTCGCGGATGATGTCGTTACAGAGCTCGACGCACTCGTCACAGATAAATACCGAGGGGCCGGCAATCAGCTTCCGCACCTCATGCTGGCTCTTGCCACAGAACGAGCAGTAGAGCAGCTTGCCGTCGTCGCCACGTCCCCGGGTTTCATCTACCATGGTTGCCTCGTTTCTCTACCGTGAGATCCGTCACACGGATCCGAATCAGATATAACACGCCCTTGTCCGACCGTGCAAAGCAGCTGCACATATTCTGCGATCAGTTCACATCATGCCGGTACGCGAACGTCTGTGCGGCTTTCCAGCACGGAATCAATCAGGCCGTACTCAACGCCTTCAGTACCACTCATGAACCGGTCACGGTCAGTGTCACGGTCGATCCGTTCAATCGACTGACCGGTGTGCTTTGCGAGGATCTGGTTGAGGCGGTCGCGAGTCTGCAGGATTTCCTTCGCGTGGATATCGATGTCCGTCGCCTGGCCCTGGAAACCACCAAGGGGCTGATGAATCATCATGCGGGAATGCGGCAGACAGAAGCGCTTGCCCTTGGCACCACCGGTCAGCAGCAGCGCGCCCATGCTGGCCGCCTGGCCAAGGCAGATCGTGCTGACATCCGGCTTGATAAACTGCATCGTGTCGTAGATGGACAGTCCGGCCGTCACCACGCCACCCGGCGAATTGATATATAGATGAATGTCCTTGTCAGGATTCTCGGACTCCAGAAACAGCAGCTGGGCGACCACGAGATTGGCCATGTGGTCTTCTACCGGACCGACGATAAATATCACCCGCTCCTTGAGCAGTCTTGAGTAGATATCGTAGGCACGTTCGCCGCGGGCAGTCTGCTCAATCACCATCGGCACGAGGCCGAGCGCCTGTGTATCCATTGCCATGACCAGTTATTCCTGTCTGTCGTCCTGTACGCCACCGGAAAACCGGCGGACCTGTACTCTGTGCGGCGCTGCTTAACTGCCGACCAAGGCCTGGAAACTGGTCGGCTTCGGCGTCACGGTGGCCCGCTCCGTCAGCCACTCGATCACCTGCTCCTCCAGCACCATGTCTTCAACCTGGCCCAGCAGTCCAGCGTTCTGGTAGTAAATCTTTCGCACCTCGTCTGGCTTATCGTAATTGCTCACCAGTGAATCTATTCGTTGCGCAACCTTATCCCGATTCGCCACCATGCTCTGCTCCATGATGATGGCACCAAGCAGCAGGCTGAGGCGTACGCGGCGCTCGGCTGCCGGGAGATAGGTTTCGACCGGCGGCGCACCCTGCCGGTCGGGCAGGCCGAGATTGCGCGCGGCGTCCCCCTGCAAGGATGCCGCAGCCTCGGCAACCAGCGCTTCAGGCACATCGATGGGATTGTGCGTGAGCAGCAACTCCAGCAACTGCTTCTTCACTTCAGACCGTGCACGCGATTCAAATTCCTGCGCCATGTTCTTGCGGATATCCTGCTCAAACTCGGCGCGCTCACCGCTCTCAATCCCGAAACTGCGGACAAACGCCTCGTCCACTTCAGGCAGGTGTTCCTCAGCTACCTCGGTGATGCGCAGGTCAAAATCGCCCTGACGGCCAGCCAGAGTCTTGTTTGGATAATCGGCCGGAAACTGGACCTGGATGGTCTTCTGCTCGCCGGCACGGACACCGGCCAGTTGCCGCTCAAAGTCAGGCACCAGGCGACCGCTGCCGACGATCACGCTGACCTGCTCGCCCGAGCCGTTTTCGATCGGCTGACCGTCGAGCCGGCCTTCAAAATCGAGTGTTACCTGGTCACCGTCACGCGCCTCACGCTCGACTGCATTCCAGTCGCGACGCTGCCGACGGAGGTTGTCGATGATGAATCCGACATCGGCATCATCAAACTGCGGTTCGGGTCGCGAGATACTCAGCGCATCGACGCCCTGCAACTGGAAATCGGGAAAGATCTCGAAGCTGGCAGTAAATGACAAGTCACTGCCCTGGTCACCGGAGTCTGGTGTAGTTTCGATCTGTGCATCACCGACCGGACGCAACTTCTCGCGGCTCACGGCTTCGGAGTAACTGGACCGGACCATGTCCTGCATAACGTCCTGACGCACCTGTTCGCTGAAGCGCTGGCGGACGACTTTGTCGGGAACCTTGCCCGGACGATAACCCTTGATATTGGCCGTACGCCCCACCGAGCGGAGACGCGCTTCGACCTCCGTCTCGATGCGCTGCGCCGGCACGCTGACCCGAATACGCCGCTTGAGGCCCTGTGCGGACTCAATGGCAACCTGTACGTCTGAACCCTCAACGCGCTCCATTAATCCTCTCGCTTTCTGCTGTGACTGCCTGATTACCGGACGGCGTAGCCCACCGACCCCAAAATCCCCTGCCGGGAATGGTGCGAAAGGAGAGACTCGAACTCTCACGGGTTGCCCCACAGGAACCTAAATCCTGCGCGTCTACCAGTTCCGCCACTTTCGCGCCTGGGGCCCCGTGGCGCACTACGCGCCGCATTATACCGAAGGGTTCTGACCGCGCCGCCCGAAACGGCGGGCTCCGGTCATGCGCCTGACTACTGGGCTGATTTATCCGGCTCAAGGCTTTTAAATCAAATGATTAGAGGCAAATACTAACACGGAGCCTGATTTGCAGCCCAGCCGAATCAGCTTTTCGAGGCCAGGCTCTCAACCTTCACGTGGACAAACAGCGAAGACGCCGAGCCCAGTTGACGCAGATCAGACAAGCAACCGGATGGCTCTGCTACTGATAGCTGCCATTCAGGGTCCGTATCAGTCCGCCTGGGCAGGAGCACCGCAAGCGTGAACACCAAAGCACCCCAAACTGCTGCTGGCAATGACTTTGTCAGCTATGCCGGCCGGAACAATTTCTATCAGACCTGCGCTTTCATTCCGATG
>JBATNV010000056.1:0-2166 GCA_049290495.1 Gammaproteobacteria bacterium
CTGGGCGTCAGCGAATGCATTGAGTGCGGCGCCTGTGATTACGCCTGCCCCAGCCATATCCGGCTGGCAGCGCGATTCCAGGCCGGCAAGCAAATGCTGGCGACCACGCAGCTATCCCGCCAGCAGGCGAACGTCGCGCGTACCCGTTTCGAGGCACGAAACCGGCGACTTGCCGATGAGAGCCACGCTCAGCCGGAAAATGCTGTGGACGACGAGGCCCTCCAGGCTTTGCTGGCTCGTCACCGCCAGCGCGACCCGGAAAAAGCCGATTGATGCGATTTGCGATCACACAACCGCCGCAGTGGCCTTCGCCATCGAGCGTGGCCGGCATGATGCGCATCGTGATCCTCGCGTTGCTGCCGGCCATCGCCGTCAGCGCGTGGTTTTATGGGCCAGGCGTGTTCTTCAACACTATCGTGGCAGTCATTGTCGCCCTCGGTACTGAGGCCATCGCGCTGCGGCTCAGGGGAAAGCCAGTCATGGCAACACTCAGCGACGGTAGTGCAATCGTTGCAGCGATGCTGTTTGCCTTCTCGCTGCCGCCGCTCTGCCCGTGGTGGGTAACGGCCAGCGGCATGGTGTTTGCGATCGGCGTTGTCAAACATGCCTATGGCGGGCTCGGCTACAACCTCTTCAACCCGGCGATGGCTGGCTATGTGCTGGTGCTGGTGTCTTTCCCCGACCTGATGACCGGTTGGCCAGCCCCCGACATCGGTGACCTCGACTATCAGCGGCCCGGGTTCGCAGCGACGCTGCAATACTGCCTGAGCGGCGAGTTCCCCGATGCGCTGACGCTCGATGCCATCACCCGCGCGACCACGCTCGACAGCGTCCGTGAAGGCCTCGGCGCCATGCGCACGATGGCGGAAATCCGCATGAATCCGCTGTTCGGCGATTTCGGCGGCGCCGGCTGGGAGTGGGTGAACAACTTCATTGCCATGGGCGGTGGCGCCCTGCTGCTGCTCGGGATCATCCGCTGGCATATCCCGGCTGCCGTACTCGGCGGCCTGCTCGGCATGGCGGGCTTCTTCTGGATACTCGATCCGGAAATCAGCGCCTCACCGGGCCTGCACCTGTTCAGCGGCGGCGCAATGCTCGGTGCCTTCTTCATCGCCACCGACCCGGTCTCGTCGCCGACGACCGCGCACGGCCGGCTCATCTATGGCGCTGGCATCGGCATACTCACTTACATCATCCGCAGCTGGGGCAGCTATGCCGACGGCGTCGCCTTTGCCGTACTGTTGATGAACATGGCGGTGCCACTCATCGAGCGCTCGACCCGTCCGCGCATCTACGGCCGGTCAGTCTGATGTCACAACAGGAAACAGAAACGATCCACCGGGCAGCCGCACTTGTCAGCTGGCATCGGCCAGAGAGAGGAAACAGCTAATGCTGATCTATGACGCAAAGAGTCCGGCACCGCGCTGTTTGCGGATGTTTCTGCTGGAAAAGAAACTGGTACTCCCGGCCGTGACCATCGATGTCTTTGCGGGCGAAAACCGCCAGCCGGCGTTTCTTGCCATCAATCCGGCCGGACAGACACCGGCACTGCGCTGTGACGATGGCAGCACGATCAGTGAAGCTGTGACCATCGCCGAGTACCTGGAAGAGTTGTATCCGTCGCCGGCGCTTATCGGCAGCACACCGGAGACCCGCGCGCAGACGCGACAATGGTGGCGCCGGGTGGAGCTCAATGTCACCGAGTTCATCCACAATGCCTATCACTATGACGAGGGCCTGGCACGATTCGAAGCGCGGATCCCGGTGTTGCCGGATGCAGCTGCCGGCCTGAAGGCAATCGCACAGGATCGCCTGCGCTGGCTTGACGACATGTTTGGCGCTGGTCCGTATCTGTGTGGCGAGCGGTTCAGCGCAGCTGATATCTGGTTATACGTGTGGCTGGATTTTGCGCTGACGGTCAACCAGCCTTTTGATCGGACATTGCCCAACCTTGGGCCGTGGTTCGCACGCATGGCCATGCGGCCCAGTGCAGCGCGCAGTCAACAACTGCTCGTGTCCACCAGTGGCTGACGATCCTGATGTCGCAACAGGAAACTGAAGTCAGTCCGCCGACACGCCGGCAGCGTGCCGGCTGGCGCGCAGCGCTCAGTCTCGCCGGCTTTGCGGCGCTGGTCGGTCTGGTCGTCGGCGTCGCCTGGGACTCAA
>JBATNV010000057.1:0-2427 GCA_049290495.1 Gammaproteobacteria bacterium
ATGGATCCGGACTATCACATGCCTGACTACCAGATACAGGAGAGCGAGTGGGGTGCGGGTATGGAAGTGCGGTTCAGGACCCAGGCTGGCGGCCTGTTCAGGTACTTTCGTCGCGGCGATACAGAAACAGTCGCGGGCACAACATTTCACGGGCCCGCACAGTTCATCACGCGTATACGCATGAATGCGCGGATGTCATCGTTCCAGTATGCCTTTGATACACCCGTCGATGAGTACGAGACGCGATCCTTCCTGATCAATGCCCGTAATTTCTTCACGAGTCCGTTGCTCGACAGTACAGCTGACAAGCGTAATCGCGCCATCATTGAGGAAGATCGTGCCGTCCTCGAAAAGATCGAGCCCATTGCAACACCCCGTGGCACCACTTCGGACCTGTCGGTCAAGTCCGATGCCATTCAGCTGGTCTACAGACGGTATCTGCGTGCATGGGAGTCGCGCGGCTGGCGAATCGATAGCGAAGCGATACACCGTGAGTATCCGGCATCACGACTGCACACGATCCCCAGCCCCGGACGGCGTGAGTCGCGCAACTGGGTGTTTGATACCGTTCCGCTGGTGGCAGCTTCAAGTACGCCAGACTGAGAGACTGGCAGCGTAACCCGTGACGCGAGCCTCAGATGCCGAGCTTGCCGAGTGCGTCGGCGACCTGCCCGACGGTCGTGGCCAGACGCGGATGCTCGCTTTCGAAGCGCAGTACGATTTCCCTGAGGCTGGTTTCCATGCTGTCGGGCGGCTGCGCGTTCTGCCCGATCCGGTCGACGTCATGCAGTACCTTTTCGATCAGCACGCGCGACTGCTGGTCGAGCGCCTGCGTGGCACCCAGTTCCCGGTGCACTTCCTTCAGCAATTGTTGCAGCCTGTCGTTTGTCATGACTGGAGTATAGCGTTCTGCTTGCCGAAAAGGAGTGCACCGCATACCCTGTGCCCGAGTCCGCGCTGGTCCCCTCGCGGCGGCTAGTCGTGAATCCCGTCAGGTCCGGAAGGAAGCAGCGGTAACGGTGATGCCGGGCGCCGGGGTGTGGCTGGCGCGGGCTCACTGAGTTCGCCTTTTCCTGATCTCCAACCTGGTCCGACAGATTTCATGAGCTATCTCGCGCTGGCCCGCAAGTGGCGTCCGAAGACCTTCGCCGATGTGGCGGGTCAGGGCCATGTGGTCCGGGCGCTTGAAAATGCCCTGAGCTCGGGTCGGCTGCATCATGCCTTTCTGTTTACTGGTACGCGTGGCATTGGCAAGACCACGATCGCACGTATTTTCGTCAAGGCGCTGAACTGCGAGCGGGGCGTCAGTGCAACCCCTTGTGGCGAGTGTGGCAGTTGTGTCGCGATCGACGCCGGACGTTTTGTCGACTTCCTCGAGGTCGATGCGGCGTCCAGAACCGGCATCGATGACATCCGTGAAATGCTCGACAATGCGCAGTACACGCCAGCGAGCGGGCGCTTCAAGGTCTATCTCATCGACGAAGTGCACATGCTGTCGAAGCAGGCATTCAACGGCCTGCTCAAGACCCTGGAGGAGCCGCCACCGCACATCAAGTTCTTGCTCGCCACGACCGATCCGCAGAAGATCCCGGTAACCGTGCTGTCGCGCTGTCTGCAGTTCAACCTCAAGCGTCTGCCGCAGGCCGGAATCGTTGAGCGTCTGACCAGTATCTGTGACAGCGAAGGCGTAAGCGCCGAGTCCGGTGCGCTTCAGCGTCTGGCACGGGCGGCCGCCGGCAGCATGCGCGATGCGCTGAGCCTGCTCGACCAGGCGCTGGCGTTCGGTAATGGCGCTGTCAGGGATGGCGAGGTGGCCGAGATGCTTGGCAGCCTCGATCGTCAGCGGCTGACGGCTCTCCTTGAAGCGCTGGTGCAGGGGGATGCGCGTGCGCTGATGAGCCAGGTGCGGCAGCTGGATGAGCTCGTCCCCGATTATGAAGACGTGCTGGCTGGTCTGGCCACCTTGCTGCAGCAGATCGCGGTGATCCAGCTGGCTGGTGTGGATGCCGTCGAGGCGGATGAGGACCTGGAGCTGCTGGCGCGCCTGGCTGCACAGCTACCGGCCGACACCGTCCAGCTGATGTACCAGATCGCCGTCACGGGTCGTCGCGACCTCAATCTTGCGCCTGATCCGCGTACCGGATTTGAGATGACGCTGCTGCGCGTGCTGGCATTCGACCAGCTGGAAAGCCCGGCTGCTGCAGCGACGGTGCCGGCTGCAGCAAGCGGTACGACCGGTGCAAATGTACCCGTGCCGCCGCGGAAGTCGTCACCAGCGCCGGCTTCAACCGGCCTGGTTGGTGGCGAGATTCGTGACTGGCCGGGCTTTGTTGCCACGCTCGAGCTCGACGCTGCCGCCCGTCAGCTGGCGGTCAACTGCGAGCTGACCGCGCAGTTGCCCACCGAACTGCGGCTCAGTATCGAAGG
>JBATNV010000058.1:0-18753 GCA_049290495.1 Gammaproteobacteria bacterium
GCGATAACATCAAGATGGTGGTGACGCTGATCAATCCGATCGCGATGGAAGAAGGTCTGCGCTTCGCAATTCGCGAAGGCGGCCGAACTGTCGGCGCCGGCGTGGTCGCGAAAATTTTGAAGTAAGAAAGTCAAAAGCAAAGGTAGTAAAGAAAATGGCCAAGAGTCAGAACATCAGGATCCGGTTGAAGGCGTTTGATCATCGCCTGCTCGATACGTCGGCACGCGAGATCGTCGAAACCGCCAAGCGCACTGGTGCCCAGGTTCACGGCCCGGTTCCCCTGCCCAGCCGGATCGAGCGGTTTACCGTTCTGACCTCGCCGCACGTTGACAAGGACGCCCGCGACCAGTACGAAATCCGGACTCACAAGCGGCTCATGGACATCGTCGAGCCGACCGACAAAACCGTAGACGCGCTGATGAAGCTCGAACTGCCGGCCGGGGTCGACGTGCAGATCAAGCTTAACTAGCAAGAATTGAACTCGGCCGGAAGACTGTTATACTAACCGGCTACGCGGTGGGTGCCGACAGGTTCCCTGCGGCGCAAAAAGCGTCGGTGGTAGCTGGTCCGGAAGCGGGTTTGGCCACCTAAAAGCAAGGCTGAAAAGACTGCGGTGGCCCCGAACGGGCCGCATAACAAATTGTTGAATCCGCCGTAAGGCGCGGGTTCGGGTCTCCGATGGAACGGCTGCAATCGCCAGTAGATGGTGGGCAGCTGCTTCAGCTCAGGATTCCCGAGCCAGCAGCCGGCAAGGCGACCAAGGTATAGCGAGATGGCCATCTGTCTGGTAGGGCGAAAGCGCGGAATGACGCGAATCTTCACTGAAGATGGCGCTTCTGTGCCTGTAACCGTCATTGAGGCGTTGCCGAACCGCGTTACGCGGGTCAAGTCGGCAGAGTCAGACGGCTATTCCGCAATCAAGATTACTACGGGCTCGGTCAAGCTCAGCCGTATCAGCAAGACGCTGGCGGGCGAGTATGCCAAGGCTGGCGTAGAGCCGGGCGAGGGCATGTGGGAGTTCCGGGTCAGCGAGGAAGAGGCTGGCGCCCACCTCCAGGGGTCGCAGATCACTGTCGAGGCGTTCACTGCCGGGCAGTTGGTTGATATCCGCGGTACCACGATCGGTAAGGGATATGCCGGCACCATCAAGCGCCATCATTTTGCCGGTCAGGACGCCACTCACGGTAACTCGGTTTCGCACCGCGTACCGGGCTCTATTGGTCAGCGCCAGACACCCGGCCGTGTATTCAAGGGCAAGCGGATGTCGGGCCATCTGGGCAATGTCGGACGCAGCATAATGAATCTGGCCGTTGTACGGGTTGACGCCGAGCGGAACCTGTTGCTGGTCAAGGGTGCTGTACCAGGGCACGCGGGTTCTCACGTGGTGGTCAAGCCCGCCGCGAAGATTCGCCGCAAGAAGAAGGGCTGAGGACAGAGATGAAGCTCGCAATGCATGGCGGCGGCAGCCTTGAAGTGTCTGACGACACTTTTGGCGCCAAATTCAACGAAGCGCTGATCCATCAGGTCATCACTGCTTATATGGCGGGTGGCCGGGCCGGTACGAAAGCGCAAAAGACCCGCGCTGAAGTCCGCGGCGGTGGTCGCAAACCATTCAAGCAGAAGGGTACCGGTCGTGCTCGCGCCGGTACCACCCGTGGTCCGATCTGGGTCGGCGGTGGCCGGGCTTTTGCCGCGAAGCCACGCGACTACAGCCAGAAGGTCAACCGGAAGATGTACCAGGCCGCAATGCGGTCAGTCTTTTCCGAGTTGGTGCGGCAGGAGCGTCTCATCCTTGTCGACGATATCGAGCTGGCCCGGCCAAAGACGCGTGATCTCGTTGCCTTGCTGAAGGGCTTGAATCTGGATCGCGTGCTGATACTCGTCGATGAGTGCAAGGATAATCTGCGCTTGTCCGCTCAAAACCTGCACTGGGTTGATGTCGTCGATGTGCACAGCCTTAACCCGCTGGCTCTCGTTCGCTTTGAGAAAGTGCTGGCGACTGCTGCTGCAGTCAAGGCTGTCGGGGAGCGTCTGTCATGACGGTCAATCTCGCCAATGAAAAGCTGATGTCGGTTCTGGTCGGGCCGCATCTTTCCGAAAAGAGCAGCCGTGTGGCCGAACGCGTCAGGCAGTTTGTGTTCAAGGTGCGTCGCGATGCCGACAAGAACCAGATCAAGCGCGCGGTTGAGCTGATGTTCGATGTCAAGGTTACTGCCGTGCAGGTTGTGCACGTAGCCGGCAAGGTCAGGCGTCTCGGGCGCAGCGTCGGCCGTCGGCAGGACTGGAAGAAAGCCTATGTAACCCTGGCCGAGGGCCAGGATATCGACTTCCACGGGAACCCCTGACAGGTTCCGGACTAACGACGTTCGAGCAAGAGACCCTAGAGCTAAACCATGGCACTCCAGCAAACAAAACCAACTTCCCCTGGGCGTCGTTTCGTCGTCAAGGTGACGACTCCGGGCCTGCACAAAGGCAAGCCGCATGCACCGCTCGTCGTGCAGATCGGTCGCTCTACTGGTCGTAATGCTCACGGCCGGATAACGACACGGCACAAGGGCGGTGGCCACAAGCGTCTCTACCGGATTATCGATTTCCAGCGCGACAAGGATGGAATTTCGGCGAAGGTTGAGCATATTGAATACGATCCGAACCGCAGCGCGCATATCGCCCTGCTGCTGTATGCGGATGGCGAGCGTCGCTACATTATCGCGCCCAAGGGGCTTGTCGCCGGTGACAGCGTGGTTTCGGGGCGCGATTCGCCAATCAAGCCAGGCAATGCGATGCCGTTGCGGAATATTCCGGTCGGTACGCTGGTGCACGCCATGGAGCTCAAGCCAGGCAAAGGTGCGCAGCTCGCTCGTGCTGCAGGTACGGGTATCCAGATCGTTGCCCGCGAAGGTACTTATGCAACGGTTCGCTTGCGTTCGGGCGAGATGCGCAAGGTGCACGTTGAATGCCGCGCGACGATCGGTGAGGTTGGCCGCGAGGAACACAACCTGCGCAAGTTCGGCAAGGCCGGAGCGAAGCGTTGGCGTGGTATCCGCCCGACCGTTCGCGGCGTTGTCATGAATCCGGTTGATCACCCGCACGGTGGCGGCGAAGGCAAGACCTCAGGTGGCCGTCATCCGGTTACGCCATGGGGCATTAAGACCAAGGGCTACAAGACCCGGCGCAACAAGCGAACTGCCGGAATGATCGTGCGTCGGCGCGACAAGAAGTAACGACAGTTACCGTCAAAGGATTTGAATCGTGGCACGTTCCGTAAAAAAGGGGCCGTTTATCGATCTGCATCTGGCCAACAAGGTCAGGGCGGCGGTCGGCGCCAACAATCGTCGGCCAATCAAGACCTGGTCGAGGCGTTCGACGATCCTGCCGGAAATGGTGGGTCTTACGATTGCCATTCATAACGGTCGCGATCACATCCCGGTTCTGATCACCGAGAACATGGTTGGTCACAAGCTGGGCGAATTCGCGGTAACCCGGACCTTCAAGGGTCACTCGGGCGACAAGAAGACAAAGGCTGCAGGTTAAGGATCCGGATATGCAGGTTTCAGCCACATTGAAGTACGCGCGCATCTCGCCGCAGAAATGCCGGCTGGTTGCCGACGCCATTCGCGGCAAGTCGGTCGCTGGTGCCAAGCAGATCCTGGAGTTGATGCCCAAGAAGGGCGCTCTTCTGCTGAAGAAGGTGCTCGATTCGGCTATCGCCAATGCAGAACATAACAATGCGGCAGATATCGACGAGTTGAGGATATCTACCGTCTTCGTGAATGAAGCGCCGCGACTGCGTCGGTTTCGCGCTTCTGCGAAGGGTCGGGCTTCGCCTCGCCAGAAGCGCAGCAGTCATATCACCATACAAGTCGCGGACGAATAGCAGCATGGGACAAAAGGTCAATCCGATCGGGATTCGGCTCGGTATCACGCGGGACTGGTCGTCCAAGTGGTATGCCGACCAGCGCACGTTCCCGCATTACATTGCGATGGATTACAAGATCCGTGAGTTTTTGAAGAAGAAGCTCAAGGAAGCGTCGGTCAGCAAGATCCTGATCGAGCGACCGGCACGCAAGGCGCACATCACGATTCATACTGCGCGGCCTGGTGTAGTGATCGGAAAGAAGGGCGAGGACATCGAGAGTCTGCGGGCTCAGGTAGCCAAGTTGCTGAAAATGTCGGTCAACGACGTGCGGATCAACATTGCGGAAATCCGCAAGCCGGAACTCGATGCAAAGCTGGTTGCTGAAGGAATTGCGCAGCAGCTTGAGCGGCGAGTGATGTTCCGCCGGGCCATGAAGCGCTCTGTGCAGAACACAATGCGCCTCGGTGCGCTAGGCATCAAGGTGCAGGTTTCCGGCCGCCTGAATGGTGGCGAAATTGCACGAACCGAGTGGACGCGCGAAGGCAGGGTGCCACTGCATACCTTCCGCGCTGATATCGATTACGCATTGGCAGAAGCGATGACAACTTATGGTGTCATCGGTGTAAAGGTCTGGATTTTCCGTGGCGAAGTATTCGATCACCGCCAGGAAGTCGCCACCGAAGAAGCGGCAGCTCCGGCTGCGGCGGCGCGTTAAGGAATTGACGAGAAATGTTGCAGCCAAAACGCACCAAGTTCAGAAAGCAGTTCAAGGGTCGTAACCGTGGGCTCGCACAGCGCGGCAATACCGTCGCTTTTGGCGAGTACGGGCTGAAAGCTACGGACCGCTGCCGGCTCACTGCTCGCCAGATTGAGGCGGCACGCCGGGCGATGACCCGCTATGTAAAGCGCGGTGGCAAGGTATGGATCCGGATTTTTCCGGACAAGCCGATCACTGCCAAGCCGCTGGAAGTCCGACAGGGTAGCGGTAAGGGTAACGTCGAGTTCTGGGTGGCTCAGGTGCAGCCCGGTACTGTGCTTTATGAGATGGAAGGTGTAACCGAGGCGATCGCCCGCGAAGCATTCCGTCTGGCGGCGTCAAAGCTGCCAGTAGCGACCACGTTTGTCAGCCGGCACGTCGTTTAGACGTCCGGTATTTGAGGATCCAGGCGATGAAGCTGACTGAACTGCGCAAGAAGACTGAGACCCAGCTGGGCGAGGAGCTGCTTGGCCTGCGCAAGGAGCAGTTCAACCTGCGTATGCAGCGTGCAACCGGTCAGTTGAGCAAGCCGGACCAGTTCGCCAAGGTGCGGAAAAACATAGCACGGATAAAGACACTGATGACCGAGCAGAGCAACAAGACCAAGACCGGCGGTGCGGCATGAGCGATAGCGTAAGCAATCAGGCGCCTGATACCGCTGCGCGGATCCGGACGCTGACCGGTACGGTGGTCAGCAACAGCATGCAGAAGACCATTGCCGTTGTCGTGGAGCGACTGGTCAAGCACCCGCAGTACAGCAAGTATGTTCGCCGCACCACGAAGTTGCTGGCGCACGATGAGGGCAACACTTCCCAGAAAGGGGATGTGGTTTCCATTAGCGAGTGCCGTCCTTATTCGAAGCGTAAGGCCTGGCGGCTCGTAGAAGTTATCAAGCGGGCACAGGTGGAGTAGGTCGTTCCGTAGTGGAATAGCCGTCTCACAGCAGAAGCCCTAGCAGCGCTGGTTTTATCGGGAATCGATCATGATCCAAATGCAGACATACCTTGCGGCCGCCGACAACAGCGGTGCCCGCCAGATGATGTGCATCAAGGTACTTGGTGGTAGCCGTCGTCGTTATGCGTATATCGGCGATGTCATCAAGGTCAGCATCAAGGACGCGATCCCGCGGGGTCGGGTCAAGAAGGGCGAGGTTTACAACGCCGTCGTGGTGCGCACCCGCAAGGGCGTACGGCGCCCGGACGGATCGGTGATCCGCTTCGATGGCAATGCGGCTGTATTGTTGAACAACAAGCTGGAGCCGATCGGTACGCGTATTTTCGGGCCAGTAACCCGCGAACTGCGTAACGAGAACTTTATGAAGATCATTTCTCTGGCACCGGAGGTCCTCTGAGTATTGCCAGCGTGTGGCGAGATCAGTGGAAGGTAGAGTAGTGAACAGGATCAAGAAAAACGACCAGGTAATCGTCAGCACCGGCCGCGACAAGGGTCGGCGTGGGACCGTTACCAAGGTGGACGGTGACCGGGTCTGGGTGGAAGGCGCCAATGTCGTGAAGCGGCATCAGAAGCCAAATCCGAGCAAGGGGCTGCAGGGCGGTATCGTCGAGAAAGAGATGTCTCTGCATATCTCGAACGTGATGCTCTACAACCCGGTGACCAGCAAGGGTGACCGCATCGGCTTCCGTACGCTGGAAGACGGCCGGAAAGTCAGGTACTTCAAGTCGAACAAAGAGGTCGTGGATGTCTGATCCGTGTCTGGCCGAGCCAGAACAGCGGGTCAACAGAATCCCAACAAGTTTATGACCAGACTACATAAAGAATACGTCAGCACCATGGTGCCGCAACTGCGTGAGCGGCTCGGTCTTGACAATGTGATGCAAGTGCCGCGGATCACCAAGATCACGCTGAATATGGGCGTGGGTGAGACGATCACGGACAAGAAAGTCATCGAGAAGGCTGTGCAGGACATGACCAGCATTGCCGGTCAGAAGCCGCAGATCACGCTTGCGCGCAAATCCGTAGCAACCTTCAAGGTTCGTGAGGGTTATCCGGTGGGCTGCAAGGTCACCCTGCGTCGCGCTCGCATGTACGAGTTTCTCGACCGCCTGGTCAATATTGCCATTCCGCGTATACGCGACTTCCGCGGACTGAACGGCCGGTCATTTGATGGCCGCGGCAACTACAGCATGGGCATCCAGGAACAGATAATCTTTCCGGAAATCGACTACGACAAGATCGATACCATTCGTGGCATGGACATAACAATTACGACGACGGCTCGCACTGATGAACATGCGCGTGCCTTGCTTGAAGCTTTCAACTTTCCTTTCCGCAAGTGACGGGATAAATCCGAACATGGCCAAGAAATCAATGGTTCTCCGCGATGAGAAGCGGGCAAAACTCGTTCAGCGCTATGCGAAGAAGCGCCAGGAACTGAAAGCCATCATCGCGAGTCCGAAGTCGCGTGCGGAAGACAAGCAAACGGCGCAGGACAAGCTGCAGTCCCTGCCGCGGGATTCGAGCCCGAGCCGCATGCGGAGCCGTTGCGCAATTACGGGAAGGTCGCGTGGTTACTACCAGAAGTTTGGTCTGTCACGCACCAAGCTTCGAGAGCTCACGCTGGCAGGCGAAATTCCTGGCATGCGCAAGGCCAGCTGGTAAACGGATCAGCAACCCGGCCGGCCGACCCCGGCCAGGTTGCAAACATAGAAGCAGACAGAAGCGAGTAAACGAAACCATGAGCATCTCCGATCCGATCGCCGATATGCTGACCCGCATTCGGAATGGCCAGAGGGTTTCCCTGCCTTCCGTAGCTATGCCTTCTTCGACGAAGAAGGAGTCCATTGCGAAGGTGTTGCTGGATGAAGGCTATATCGCTTCGTATCGCGTAGAGCCGGGTGAAAACAACAAGCCGGTTCTGCAGATCGAACTCAAGTATTTTGACGGACGCCCCGTGATCGATGAGATACGGCGTGTAAGCCGCTGTGGTCTGAGGATCTACCGGGGCAAGAGCGATGTGCCGAGGGTCCAGGGTGGCCTTGGAATAGCGATTGTCTCCACGTCGGCTGGTGTGATGAGCGACCGTGCGGCCCGCGCTGGCGGGCATGGCGGAGAAGTGCTCTGCATCGTTTCCTGATGCAGGCTGAATACAAATCCGGGATGAACTAGATGTCCAGAGTCGCAAAGAAACCTGTGCTGCTGCCCAAAGGGGTCGAGATGACCCAGGCGGCAGGTACGGTCAAGGTCAAGGGTCCGAAGGGCGAGCTCCTTTTGTCACTCAGCGCCGATGTGGAAGTGAGCATTGCCGATAATCAGGCCAATGTCAGCGTTCGCAAGTCAGAGCAGCGCGCGTGGGCCATTGCGGGCACTACCCGTGCGTTGCTCGCCAACATGGTTGAAGGCGTTTCGAAGGGCTTTGAGCGCAAGCTTGAACTGGTCGGCGTCGGCTACCGCGCACAGGCACAGGGCAAGAAGCTGAATCTGACACTTGGATTTTCCCATCCGGTCGCATATGCGGTGCCCGATGGCATCACCATCGACACCCCGACCCAGACAGAAATCCTGATCAAGGGCGCGGACAAGCATCAGGTCGGCCAGGTTGCCGCCAATATCCGCAGTTATCGCCCGCCAGAGCCCTACAAAGGCAAGGGTGTGCGTTATTCCACAGAACGAGTTGTGCTGAAGGAGGCGAAGAAGAAATAGGTGGCGGGTTGAGTTCAACCAACACCCCTTGCTTCAGAAGCGCTATGACCAAAAACGATAACAGACTGAGACGTGCCAGGCGGTCCCGGGCAAAGATTCGCGAGCTCGGCGTTGCCCGGCTCACGATTCACCGGACTCCGCGGCATATGTACGCGCAGATCATCGGACCCGATGGCGGTACGGTGGTGGTTTCGGCGTCAACCTTGCAAAAGGAAGTGCGCGAGGCGCTCGACAGCACCGGCAACATCGCCGCTGCGGCGGTGGTTGGCCGGTCGATTGCCGAAAAGGCAAAGGCGGCCGGTGTCACACGCGTGGCGTTCGACCGTTCCGGTTTTCAGTATCACGGGCGCGTCAAGGCATTGGCTGAAGCGGCTCGCGAAAACGGCTTGGAGTTCTGACAGTGGCGCGTAGACAGGAAGGATTGGGTCAGGCCCGCTCGGGTGAAGGCGACGACTATCTCGAGAAGCTCGTTGCAGTTAACCGCGTAGCCAAGGTCGTCAAGGGTGGTCGCCAGTTCGGTTTTACCGCGCTGACGGTCGTTGGCGACGGCAAGGGCAAGGTTGGCTTCGGTTACGGTAAGGCACGTGAGGTGCCTGCTGCGATCCAGAAGTCCATGCAGGCAGCACGTCGTAATCTGCGCACCGTAGCGCTGAAGAAAGACACGCTGTACTACGCACGGACTGGTAGTCACGGATCGACGCGCGTCTACATGCAGCCGGCGCTGGACGGTACCGGAATTATCGCCGGTGGCGCAATGCGTGCAGTATTCGAGTGCGCCGGCGTACGTAACGTGCTGGCCAAGAGCCACGGCTCACGTAATCCGATCAATGTGGTGCGCGCGACGATGAACGCGCTCAGTGACATGTACTCGCCAGAGACAATTGCAGCCAAGCGCGGCAAGACCCTGGCAGAAATCACCGGCACCTGAGTCGAATTGACCAGAACTGCCGGATTCAAGGAAGCGGTGCGCTAATGGCAAAGGCTAAGCAACTGAAAGTTACGCTCGTAAAGAGCAAGTTCGGTCGTCTCCCGAAGCATCGGGCCTGCGTGACAGGTCTCGGTCTGCGGCGGATGCACCACTCGGTTCTGGTCGATGACACGCCGGAAAATCGCGGCATGGTCAATCGCATTGCCTATATGTTGCGTGTAGAGCCGGCCTGAGAGACAAGGAAGCAGACATGAAGCTGAACACGCTTAAGCCTGGATCAAGAAAGGCACCGAAACGCGTTGGTCGCGGCAGTTCCGCCGGCCAGGGAAAAACCTGCGGCCGCGGTCATAAGGGCCAATCGGCACGTGCAGGTGGCTATCACAAGGTTGGTTTCGAAGGCGGCCAGATGCCGCTGCAGCGCCGTCTGCCGAAGATCGGCTTTGTCTCACAGATGGTTGGTATGACCGCCGAAGTTCGTCTGCATGAGCTTGAGCGCGTAAAGGCCGAGGTAGTCGATCTGGCCAGCCTCAAGGGCGCCGGCATCGTGTCCCGGGAAGCTGAAAAGGCCAAGATAATTGCCTCCGGCAAGGTCACCCGGGCGGTCAAGGTGCGCGGCATCAAGGTCACGCCGGGTGCCCGCAAGGCTATTGAAGCGGCCGGCGGCAGCATCGAAGAATAATTACAGGACCGACGGAATACATCGTGGCAAAAGGCGGAAAGGCAAATCCTGCAGCGACTCTCGGCGAGGCCCCGCGCTTCACCGAGCTGCGGCAGCGCCTGTTTTTCCTGCTCGGCGCTTTGGTGGTCTACCGTATCGGAACCTTTATTCCCGTTCCGGGCATAGATCCGCAAGCTCTGGCGCGGTTCTTTGAGCAGCAGTCCGGCACGATCCTTGCGATGTTCAATATGTTCTCCGGTGGAGCATTGTCGCGGTTGAGCATTTTTGCACTCGGTGTGATGCCCTATATCTCGGCGTCGATCATCGTGCAGATGGCCGGCATGGTCATCCCGCAGCTGAGCCAGTTGCGCAAGGAAGGCGAGTCCGGGCGTCGCAAGCTGACGCAATACACGCGCTTTGGTACGGTTGGTCTGGCCCTTGTCCAGTCGATCGGTGCGTCAGTTGCGCTGCAGAACCAGTCAGTGGTGATCAACCCTGGTCCGAGCTTTGTCTTCACGGCTACGATCACACTGGTTACCGGGACGATGTTCCTGATGTGGCTTGGCGAGCAGATTACCGAGCGCGGTCTGGGCAACGGTATTTCGATGATCATTCTGGCCAGCATTATCTCTGGTCTGCCGGCAGCCATTGGCGGCACTCTTGAACTCGTCAATACCGGCGAAATGAACCCGGCCATCGCGCTGATACTCGTCTTGCTGGTGGTTGCCGTCACCGCCTTCGTGGTATTCATGGAGCGCGGCCAGCGACGGATTACAGTCAATTATGCGCGCCGCCAGCAGGGCCGGCGCGTCTATGCCGGTCAGTCCAGTCATCTGCCCTTCAAGATCAATATGTCGGGCGTGATTCCGCCGATCTTTGCTTCAAGTATCATCCTGTTTCCGGCTACAATTGCCGGCTGGTTTGGTACTGCGCAGGGTTTTGGCTGGCTGCAGACGCTGTCCGCGGAACTCTCGCCTGGCCAACCGATCTACATCATGCTGTACGCAAGCATGATCATGTTTTTCTGCTTCTTCTATACGGCCCTGGTGTTTAATTCCCGCGAGACGGCCGACAACCTGAAGAAGAGTGGTGCGTTTATACCCGGTATCCGGCCGGGGCAGCAGACTTCCGAGTACATCGACAAGGTGCTCACGCGGCTGACCTTCTGGGGCGGCCTTTATGTGGTGGCAGTATGTATGCTGCCTGAGTTCATGATTCTCTACTGGCGGGTTCCGTTCTATTTCGGCGGCACCTCGCTGATGATCATCGTGGTCGTTACGATGGACTTCATGGCGCAGTTACAGGCGCACACGATGTCACATCAATACGACAGCATGCTGAAGAAGGCCAATTTCAGCGGCATTGGACGGGCTGGTCAGATCCGTTAAGAAACTGGCCACAGGAGTAGATATATGAAAGTCCGGGCATCAGTGAAGAAGATCTGCAGAAACTGCAAGATCGTTCGGCGCAATCGCGTGGTGCGGGTGATCTGCAGCGATCCCCGTCACAAGCAGCGTCAGGGTTAATGGCTCCGGTTACTGGAGAGCAGGTGTAATGGCACGTATCGCTGGCATCAATATTCCCCCCAACAAGCATGTGGGGATTGCGTTAACGCATATTTTTGGCGTTGGGCGGCAGCGTGCCCTCGATGTCTGTGAAGCATCGGGTATCGCACCTGACGTCAAGGTCAAGGATCTGACCGAGCCGGAAGTCGAACGGATCCGTGGCGAAATTGCGCGGTTTCCCGTCGAAGGTGATCTGCGCCGCGAAGTATCCATGAGCATCAAGCGCCTCATGGATCTTGGGTGCTATCGGGGCATCCGCCATCGAAAGGGTCTGCCGATGCGAGGGCAGCGCACGCGCACCAACGCGAGGACTCGCAAAGGTCCGCGCCGGGCAATCAGAAGATAGCTGGACGGTGATCGTCCCCGGTTTCCGGTGATGACATCTTCTGCGACAGGATTTCAGAGAAATTTATGGCACAAGAACCCGAAACACCAGATACCCCCGAAGCGGAAACTGCCGCTGCGGCTGCTAGCAAGGCGCGGAAGAAAGGCAAGCGGCATGTCGTCGAAGGCATCGCTCACATCCATTCCACGTTCAACAATACGATCATCACGATCACTGACCGGCAGGGCAACACGCTGAGCTGGGCAACGGCTGGTAGCTGCGGTTTCAAGGGCTCACGCAAGAGCACGCCGTTCGCAGCCCAGGTTGCTGCCGAGCGCGCTGGTCAGGCGGCCCTCGAGTACGGCGTCAAGGCGCTGGAGGTGCTGGTCAGCGGTCCGGGTCCCGGTCGTGAGTCGGCCGTCCGGTCGCTCAACGGTGTGGGTTTCCGCATCGGCAACATTGAAGACATCACGCCTATTCCGCACAACGGCTGTCGTCCGCCGAAGAAGCGGCGCGTTTAAAGGTAAGAGTAATGGCCAGATATCGTGGACCCACTTGCAAACTCGCTCGCCGGGAAGGTACAGACCTCTTCCTGAAGAGTGGCATCAAACCGCTTGAGACCAAGTGCAAGCTGGAAACGCCTCCGGGAACCAAGCAGCAGGCGACAAAGAAGTCGCGCCTGTCAGGTTATGGTCTCCAGCTGCGCGAAAAACAGAAGCTGCGACGCATGTATGGGGTGCTGGAGCGTCAGTTCCGCATTACCTATCAGAAGGCCTCGCAGATGAAGGGGTCGACAGGTGAAAACCTTCTCAGGCTTCTTGAGGGGCGGCTCGACAACGTGGTCTACCGGATGGGGTTCGGGTCTACGCGTGCCGAAGCCCGTCAGTTGGTCAGCCACTGCGCGATCCTGGTCAACAAGCAGGTCGTAAATATTGCTTCCTACCAGGTTTCGGCTGGCGATACCGTTGAGGTACGTGAGCGATCCAGGCAGCAGCCGCGGATCAAGAACGCGATTGCCATGGCCAGCCAGGTCGGCTTTCCGGAATGGGTGCTGGTCGACGACAAGACCATGATCGGAACCCTGAAGTCGCTGCCGGCCCGGGAAGATATCCTGCCCGACGTGAACGAAAACCTCGTCGTCGAGCTGTATTCGAAGTAATTAATCAAGCCAACTAATCAAGAGTGGGTTCGCATATGCAACCATCAATCAGTGAGTTTCTGAAGCCACGTAACGTTCGCGTACAGGCCGAGACCGGCAACCGCGCACGTATCGTGATCGAGCCCCTTGAGCGTGGCTTCGGCCATACGCTGGGTAACGCCCTTCGTCGCGTTCTGCTCTCGAGCATGCCCGGTGCGGCCATCGTTGAAGCCGAAATCGAAGGCGTACTTCATGAGTACACAAGCATTGAAGGTGTGCAGGAGGACGTGGTTGAAATCCTGCTTAACCTGAAGGGCGTCGCCCTGCGTATGCACGCGCGCGACCGCGTTGAACTGACCCTGCACCGCAAGGGCCCTGGTCCGGTCACGGCCGGCGACATCACGACTGATCACGATGTGGAAGTCGTCAACCCGCGGCATGTCATCGCCAACCTGACCAATGCCGGTGAGCTGAAGATTCTCCTGGTCGTCGAACGTGGTCGTGGTTACCGGGCTGCTATCCAGCAGGTCGATGCTGAAGGCCAGACCACGTCGACGATTGGCCGTCTGCGCCTTGATGCCTCGTTCAGCCCGGTGCGCAAGGTGACCTATACCGTTGAGGCAGCGCGCGTAGAGCAGCGTACGGACCTCGACAAGCTGGTGCTCGACGTGGAGACCAATGGCACCATCAATCCGGAAGATGCGATCCGGCGCGCTGGCACGATCCTCAAGGATCAGCTCGACGTATTCCTCGAACTGCGTGGCCAGGACGAAGCCGCTGCTTCGACCACCGAATCGCAGATCGAACCGATCCTGCTGCGTCCGGTCGATGAGCTGGAGTTGACAGTGCGGTCTGCAAACTGCCTCAAGGCGGAGAACATCAACTACATCGGTGATCTGGTCCAGCGCACCGAAGTCGAGTTGCTGCGCACGCCGAATCTCGGCAAGAAGTCGCTTACCGAGATCAAGGAAGTTCTCGAAAGCCATGGGCTGTCGCTCGGCATGCGTGTGGAGAGCTGGCCGCCGCCCGGTCTGCTCAAGCACGACGAGCAGGCAGCCTGAGTAAACGCCCGGATCGGTATTGATCCGGCGAATCAGAAGATTTATCGGAATTTGTCACCATGATGCACCGTAAGGCCGGCCGTGCCCTCGGCAGAAAGAGCAGCCACCGGACTGCTATGTACCGCAACATGGCCGCTTCGCTGATTTGCGAGGAGACCATCCGCACGACTGTGCCGAAGGCCAAGGAACTGCGACGCGTCCTCGAGCCACTGATCACGCTCGCCAAGGAAGACGGGCTGGCGCGTCGCCGGCTGGCGTTCGATCGGCTGCGTGACCGAACCTCGGTGGGGAAGCTGTTTAACGAACTCGGCCCGCGCTTCAAGAGCCGTCCGGGTGGCTATCTGCGCATACTGAAGATGGGTTATCGCGTGGGTGACTGTGCGCCGATGGCGCTGGTCATGCTCACGGATCGGGCTGTTGCTGCTGATGCGGCGCCCGAGCCCAAAGGCCGGAAGAAGGCGGTCAAGAAGGCTGCTGCCCCCAAGGTTGCCGCGCCCAAGGCCGATGCGAAGACCGATGCCAAGCCCCGCAAGAAGGCCGCCAAAAAGGCTGCCGCCGCCTGATCAACGGGCGGCCCGTTTCCGGGCCGCCGTTTCCTGTCTTTCTGAAGACTCCGCCGCCTGTTTCAGCCTGTAGTGGCTGATTCGGGCTGCGAGCCTGTGTCATCCAGTTGCAGCTTCTCGATTTCCCGGCTGATGTGTTCCGGGGACTGAGTCTTGCGTGCCAGAAGTACGTAGATCGCGGGGATCAGGTAGAGGGTCAAGAAGACCGAGATCGTTACGCCAAAGAACACCGTAGCGCCCAGCGTGCGCCTTGATTCCGTGCCGGCGCCGGTAGCTGTAATCAGCGGAATTGCGCCGAAGGCCGTGCACAGGCTGGTCATCAGCACGGGCCGCAAGCGGATGCTGGCGGCTGAGATGATCGCCGCATAGAACTCCATGCCCCGATCCCGCAATTGATTGGCAAACTCAACGATCAGGATGCCGTTTTTCGCCGCCAGTCCGATCAGCATGATCGCGCCGATCTGGCTGTAGACGTTGATCGATGATCCAAAGGCCCATAGGCCAACCAGCCCACCGGTGATCGCCATCGGCACGGTCAGCATGATGATTAGCGGATGCCTGAAGCTCTCGAACTGTGCGGCGAGAATCAGGAATACCACGATCAGGGCAAAAGCAAAGGTCAGATAGATTGCGCTCCCCGATTGCTTGTACTCGCGGGCCTCACCGTCGAAATCGATCTTCGCCTCGGGTGGCAGCTCCGTGGCAACCAACTGCTCCATATAGCTCACGGCCTCGCCGATCGAATAGCCAGGTGCCAGGCTCCCGCTCAGCGTTACGGACCGCAGCTGATTAAACCGTTTCAGTTCCTTGGGGCCTGCCACCTCATCAAGCCGCACAAGGCTCGCGAGTGGAATCAGTTGCGCTGAGCGATCTGATCGCACGTAGATGTTCTGCAGATCTGACGGCGTGGCGCGGTCCCGCGCTGCACCCTGCAGAATGACGTTGTACTCTTCACCCCTCTCGACAAAACTGGTGACGATTCGTGAACCTAGCATGGTTTCCAGCGTGTTGCCGATGGTCTGCAGCGACACACCGAGATCGGCAGCGCGGTCCCGATCGATGGTGATCCTGATTTTCGGTTTTCCGGGAAAGAAATCAGAGCGCAGGCCGAGTATGCGCGGATTTTCCTTGTTGACCTTGTTGATGATCAGGTCTTGCCATGTGCTCAGATCTTCATAACTGGTGCCGCTAAGGATTACCGCCAGTCCGGAACCACTGGAGCGTATCGCCAGGCTGGGAGGCAGGAATACCATTGCGACGGCACCCGGCAACTTGTCAACCAGCTTGCGGATTTCGGCCGAGAGTTCCTGGGCCGTGCGCTTCCGGGGCGGCCGCGAGTCCAGCGGCATGTAAATAAACGCAGTATTTACGTCGCCACCGCTGCCCCACATACCGGTGCGGGTATTTACCCGTTTGATCTCGCCAGACTCGACATAGGGTTTCAGCAGCCCCTCGATTACGCGCACCTGACGGTCCATATATTCGGCTGAGGCGCCCTCGGGGCCGCGTATCGACATCAGCATCATGTTACGGTCTTCGGCTGGCGCGTATTCGCCCGGCAGACTCTTGAACAGTACTGCGCCGAGCACCGCAACCAGTGCGAGCAACACGACGGCCGCCCAGCGCAGGCGTATGAAGTGCGTTAGGGAAGCCCGGTAGGCCTCGGTCAGGCGCCGGAACATACGGTCAAGCGAGCGCGCCAGCCGGCCGCGTCGCACACCGCGGGCATACAGCCTGGAAGTCAGCATGGGTACGAGGGTCAGTGCGACAAGGCCGGACGCTGCGATGGCCGCTGCCAGGGAAATGCCAAACTCGCCGAACAGCCGTCCGACATTGCCGGGCATGAACGAGATTGGCACGAACACCGCCACCAGCACTGCCGTCGTCGAAATCACCGCAAAACCGATCTCCCGGCTGCCTTCGATGGCCGCCAGTAAAGGCGGTCGGCCGAGTTCCATCTTCCGTACGATATTTTCGAGTACCACGATGGCATCGTCGACGACCAGGCCGATGGCCAGCACCAGCCCCAGCAGTGTCAGGGTATTGATCGTATAGCCAAACGCAGCCATGACGATGAAAGCCGAGATGATCGCCACAGGAATCGTCAGTGCCGGAATGATCGTGGCCCTTAGCGAGCCGACAAAGGCGAAGATTACGACCAGCACCAGCAATAGCGCTTCGATGAGTACCTTGACCACCTCGCGCATCGACTCCTCGATGAAGCGCGAAAAATCCATGCTGGTGGCAACTGCCAGATCAGGGGGCAGGCTGTCTTGCAATCGGTCCACCTCTGCCAGTGCGGTCCGATTGACCTGCAGGATGTTGGCATTCGCCTGCGGCACGATACCAATACTGATGCCTGCAACGCCGTTCGAGCGGGCGACGAAGCGCGCATCTTCGGGTTCGATGCGGACGTCGGCTACTTCGCCAAGCCGCGTAAGGTGATTGTCACTGCCGCGGCCGATGACCAGCGCGGCAAAGTCTTCGACCTTGTCCAGACCAGTCGTCGTGCGCAGAGAGAATTCGCGCTGTCGTGATTCGATGCGGCCGGCCGGCAGTTCGATGTTTTCCCGGCGCAGTGTATTCTCGACATCGGTGACGGTAAGACCGCGTGCGGCGAGCGCATCGCGATCCAGCCAGATACGCATGGCGGTCTTCTGCGCGCCGCCCATGCGGGTCGTGGCAACACCGTCGACGGCGGACAGCCGGTCCACGAGATTGCGCTCGGCGTAGTCGGTGAGGTCCATCAGCGTACGCGTCTGGCTGTCCACAGCGATATACAGGGTTGCGTCCGCACCCTGATCTTGCTTGGTAATCTCGGGCGGATTGGCGCCATCCGGCAATAGCTTTTGCACCCTCGAAACACGTTCGCGGACATCGTTGGCGGCACCGTCCGGATCGCGGTCGAGGCTGAACTCGATCACGATATTCGAACGTTCGTCCTGGCTGCTGGAAGTCAGTTTCTGCACGCCGGCAATGCCCGAGATCTGGTCTTCGATGACCTGCGTGACGCGCCGCTCGACCACCTCTGCCGATGCGCCCCGGTAGACCGTCGTCACGGTTACTACTGGCGAATCGATGTCGGGGAATTCGCGTACCGCAAGCCGGCTCACGGCGAGCAGGCCGAGGATAACCAGGATCAGGCTCAGGACGCCGGCAAATACGGGGCGACGTACCGAGATATCAGACAGGATCATGTACAGGCTCTCCCGTCCATTCAGATATCAGGCGTCACGCTGACCGGCGTGCCCTCGTGCAAACGCTGGGTGCCTTCGGTGACCACAAGTGCGCCGGCATTGAGGCCACTGCGGATCTCGGCAAAACCGGGCGTACGGCCGCCGATGATGACCTCGCGTTCCGCGGCCTTGCCATCCTCAATCACGAAAACGTACTGGCGACCTTCGCGCGGCATCAGGCTTTCTTCAGCAATCAGCAACACCTTGTCGCGGTGCTTTTCCAGGCTGACCGTCATGAACATGCCGGGCTTCAGCGTGCCGCCCGCATTCGGCAGCGTGGCGATCACGGCAACCGAGCGCGTAACCGGATCGACGCGGGAATCGATGCTGGTCACCTCGCCGACAAATTGCCGGTCGGGATAGACGGTGGTGACAGCCGAAATCGGCATGCCGGTGCGGACGGTGTCCATGAAGGTTTCAGGGATCGAGAAGCCGAGCTTGATCGTGCTGACATCGTCGAGCGTCGTAATGACGGTATCGGGGCTGACCAGGTCACCCAGGCTGATCTTGCGCAGACCCACCACGCCGGCGAAGGGCGCCCTGACAGACAGCGTGTCGAGCCGCGCCCTTGCACCGTTCACCTGGGCTCTCGCGACGGCCAGGTTGGCTTCCAGCTGTTCAAGGTCGGCCGCTGATACCACGTTCGTGGCGGCAAGCGCCTGACTGCGCCGGTACTGGCTTTCCGCCTGCTTCAGTTGCGCTTCGGCCAGGCTGAGGCTGGCCGCTTCTTGTCGCGTATCCAGCTCGACCAGCATCTGTCCCGCATTCACCCGCTGGCCTTCACGAAAATCGATACGCGTCACGACACTGCTGGAGCGGACGGTGACTTCGATGGACTCATTTGCCTGCGCAGTACCGAGCGCCGTGTAGCGGTCTATAAAGGCTTGCGGCTCCAGGCGTCGGGCAATGACCGTGACGGGCGCTCCGGCGCCGAAACCAGGCGGCCCGCTGCCACCGCGGGCCGCCTGGTCGGAGCGTGACCCGCAGGCTGCCAGCAGGCCGAGCA
>JBATNV010000059.1:0-41828 GCA_049290495.1 Gammaproteobacteria bacterium
GCCTTCTAGCGGCAGAATCGCAGCTGTGCTGGGGACGAAGGCGATAGCGCTGCTGAGCAGATCATCGCGCGCCGGGAAAACCTGCGGAAAGATCCGGTTGACCCACTCCACCAGCGGAGGTACTGAGCGGAAGTTGGCACACAGCCGGATGAATTCCAGCTCCACGCCCGGAAAGCCCTGGTCGCGACTGGCCAGAAACAGACGCACCTCGGCCTGTCGAAAACCGTAGATGGATTGCATGGGGTCGCCGACCAGAAACAGTGTGCGTCCATCGCCAGGCGACCAGCCGCGCGTCAGTGCCTGCAGCAGTTCGTATTGCGGCTGCGAAGTATCCTGGAACTCGTCGAGCAGGATGTGCCCGATCCGCCAGTCCACGCGCATTGCCAACTCGCTGGGCGCCTCCTGTTCGCCCAGCGCCGCCCTGCCCTCTGCGGCGATTTCCACGTAGTCGGTCAGTCCGCGCGCCGCGAACACCAGCTTGAGGCCTGCAGCCGCGACGGGCAGAAGCTGCAGCAGCGCTTCCAGAGCCTGCCACTGCGCAGGCGGATAAACAGGCGACGGCAAACCGGTAACAGCCGCCAGTACGGGCAGCAGGCCGTCGACCTCAGCGATCCTTGCGATCAGCTCCGCCGCATGCTGCTTGAGATCCTTCTGTGTCGGCGGGAATCCGTCCGTCACGGTCAGGCGCGAGCGTGGCATACCGGCCTTGGTCAGGACGGTTGCAACGGCAAACTGCCACCACGGCAGACGCTCGGCAACCGCGTATTCCGTACCGGGGCCACCCGCAAGCACGACACCACGATTGATCGCCGCAGCGTGCACGATCTCCCTGAGTTCATCGAGCAGCGCTACCGGCATGGCCGCCTGAACGAGATCCAGCTCGTGACTGACGACCCGGCCCAGCGCGGCTTCAAGTTCAGCTCGCGCCACGCTCACATCCATGCGCGTACCGATGATGGGCAGCCACTGGTCGCGGCGCGCGAGCATGCCAGCCAGCAAAGACTCCAGGCGGTCTAGCCGGTTATCAAAATGTGCCAGCAGGCTGGCAACGGCGGCACCGGCTGCATCGTCCTCGACGAGCAGTCGCACGGCCTCGCCCGCTGCCTGTCGGTACAGCGGTTCGAACTGCGTGGCCAGCGGGCGCAGCACGTTCGCACCGCTGCTCACCGGCGTACTGCGCGCCAGCGATGAGTTCAGGCTGTCGATGGTGCTGATACGCAAACGCGAGGGATACGTCGCAAGGCCCCAGCCCCGCGCATGGTCCCTGGCCTGAACTGCGGCAACCAGCGCCTGCTGTCGCCGACTGCTCACGGTTTCTGTACTTGCGGTGGTCGCATCGTTCGCCAGTGCCTGACAGATCCGTCGCTGCATCTCGGCTGCTGCCTTGCGCGTGAAGGTGATGGCGAGAATCTCTTCCGGTTCATCCACCAGGCCAAGCAGGCGCAGGAAGCGCTGAATCAGCAGTTCGGTTTTGCCGGCGCCGGCCGGCGCCTGGACCAGGAACGAGCGACCGGTTGCAAGCGCACGCTCGCGCAGATCTTCGTCAGGTGCTGCACTTGCGATCTTCATTCGCTGTCTTCTTCTGCCGCTTCTGCGGAATGCACGCCGGTGAGCACAGCGAACTGGCCGGAGGCTGGTGCCGGTTTCGCTGGATCGACACGAAAATCACCGCTCGCAAACTCTGCGGCTAGCACTTCGAGCTGACCGCGCCAGCGCGACACAGCGCCGTTCCAGTCCAGCTCAGGCTCGTCAAAAAACTTTCCAGGTGTCTTCAAACAGTCCAGTCCCAGCGCCGGGTCACCGACGCCATAAACCACCACAGTGGATGGCGTGAACTGCAGTACCGCTACGCCCTGGCAGCCGGTTGTTACGGCATACAGCGGGAGCTGGCAGTCTTCCAGGCGCGGCGTGCGCCAGGCCTTCGCCTTGAAGCTGCCGGTCTTGTAATCGATGACCAGCTGCGCGCCGTCGGCAAAGCTGTCGATACGGTCGAGGCGCAGCTCCAGCGCCAGAGAACCGATGTCCAGCGAGCGCGGTGTTTCAGTTTCAGTCCTGAAAGCGCCCCACTCCTGCTCACGCACAGCCAGTGCCATCAGCTGTGACCACAGGCGCTCGCGTTCGAGTTCACGCAGGCGACGCAGAAAAACATCGGTGCGCGGCAGGCAGTCATCCAGTACGCCCTCGATCAGTGCCGAGAAAAGTTCCGACAAGCGTGACGGGAGCACGACCGCCAGTCCTTGCTGGCACTCCTCGTGACCGTAGAGGCGCTCAAGCAGCTTGTGGAGCAGATTGCCGCGTGTGGCTGGATCCAGCGGACGCGAAGGCTGGCGTAGTTCTGTACCGCACAGCCGCGCCTCGATGAAGGCACGCGCGGGACAGACCGCCTGCAGCGACAGGACACGCGCGCCGCCGCGAACATGCTGACCGGCCGGCCATGCGGGTGGCAGATCGACCGCCACAGTCTCGGGCTGCGCTGATCGACTCACGCGGTGCCGGTCTGGATTCGCCTCTGCTGCTGCGCTGTCCGGTTCTTCGCTGATCGCTGTCACACTGACTGTGGCGAGCAGCGGACTCATCAGCAGCTCTGCATCGCCGCGACGGGATGCCCAGCTGAGCACAACGTCGTCGGCGCCTGTCAGCAAGCGCGACAATCGCCGCCCGGTCCAGGACTGCAGTGTCGCCGGTGCCGCAGCCGGAATCCCTGCAGCACGCTGCAACTGCAGCGGTACCAGCGCATGAGCATGAGGGGCCGGTGGCCATCGCTCAGCCGTCATGCCGCACACCCAGAGGTGATCGAAGGTCTGTCCGGCGGCCTCCTCCAGACTGAGTACCTGCAAACCTTCCGGGCTGGCCTCAGGGACGAAGGGCCGCTCGCTGGCCAGGCTCCGGATCCCGGCCAGTGCAGCCTGCAGAGTGGTGCTGCCAATCACCTCATCAAAGGATGCCCAAGACTGCAGCAAACCCTGCCAGGCGCCGGCTGCCTGGAACTCCTCGCTGTCGAGCCCGCGCTCGCCAGGCCATCCATGCGCTTCAAGCACACGCGCGAACAGCGCCGACCACTGGCTGGCCATGAGCCGGCGACCCGGCTCACCGAGTAACGCAGCGGCTTGATCAAAACTGGCAGCGAGTTGTGGTGCCCGCTTGCGTGCCCCGGCGACCAGCAACTCGCGACTGATATGCCCAGCCGGCGCGTTCCGGAGCCACAGCTCCAGTTCTGCCCGGCCAGCCTGCTCAACCGTGGCGCCACGCGAATAGGTCGAACGGAGCACAAGACTTGCGAGTTGAAAGTCCGGTTCAGCAGTCGATGACTGCAAGAGACGCAGGGCTGCAGCGACCACCGGATAGTCCGCCAGCACCCATCCGCCCGACAAGCTGAGTGGCGGCACCGATGGCGGATGCAGTTGCCAGCCCGGTGCCAGTATCTCCAGCAAGCTTCTGCGAACCGCGGCGGCACGCTGCGGGAGTTCTGGCACGATGACCGCGACCGTCGCACCAGGCGACTCAGTGAGACGCTGGCGCGCCCAGTAAGCTGCCTGCACCAATTCATCGGCTTCGTCCCGGCAGCTGAGTATGCGCACCGTACCGCTACGCGCGGCAGGCCACAGCCTTTCGACTGCACAGCCCGCTGCCGTCAGGGCGTTGCTCAAGGTCGCGTGTGCGGGCGGCCAGGGGTCGAATCCCATCCAGCCAATCTGGCCAGGCACGGACAGCAAACCGGACGAGATGTCGGCTGTCAGCGCCTGCATCGCACCGGCCATGTCGAGCCACTGACCTTCCTGCAACAGGCGCTGGTAGGCATTCACCCATTGTGAAAAGGCGCGTGCATCGTCGCTGTCTGCGGCGGCCTGCAGTTCAGCAGCGCTGATGCCCCAGGTCTGACAGAGACGCCAGCCGGAACTCGCGAGCGGCACCAGCACACCGACATCACCGCTGGCGTTACCGCTGTGCTCTGCCCAGGCTGCGATCACCCGCCGCCACAGCAGACGAGACTCCTCCTCGGACAAGAGCCGGCGGGCGCCGGCCGCTGTCGCCTGCACCACCGCCGCATCCCAGCCGCGTCGAATCCAGGCATCGAGCGGCAGGATATCGCCACCGGGCCAGACCGTGAGCCCGGCGGCAGCCCGGCTGCGATCGTGTTCCAGCCGCAGCGTGCGAGCCAGACGATGGGTAGCGGTGATGACGGTGCCGCCGCCGGCAAGTATCTCTCCGGTGGCTGGTGTTACGGCGGACATGCGACTGTCAGGCACACGGGCGCAGCACCTGCGGATCGTTCAGGCCGTTCGTTCCGCCACATAGCCGTCGAGCAACTCCTGAATCCGCCCAAATACATCCTTCAGCATGTCGGCGTCAGGCAAATTGGTGATACGGAAAAAGTTGCGGTCACTGGTATTGAAACTGGTACCCGGCGCAACCAGCACACGCTTCTTCTCGAGCAGATCGAGGGCGAAGGCCTGGTCATCAAAGTCGGGAAAGCGGGATTTATCCACGCCGACGAAGGCATACATCGCACCGGCTGGTGGCGTGACATTGAGATATGGACTGTCTGCAATCGAATCGATGATCACGCGCCGCGACTCATAGAGCCGTCCACCGGGACGCACCAGTTCCTGCACGCTCTGATAACCGCCGAGCGCCGTCTGCACCGCCCACTGCGCGGGCACATTGCTGCACAAACGCAGCGAGGCGAGCAGATCCATGGCGTGTAGATAGTCATTGGCCTTTTCGCGCGCGCCACTGAGCGATACCCAGCCCACGCGATAACCGCAGGCACGGTATACCTTCGACAGGCCACTGAAGGTTGCGCACAGCGTGTCGTGGACCAGCGGCGCCAGCGGCACGAAGAGTGCGTCGTCGTAGGTCATCTGGTCATAAATCTCGTCACTGAACAGGATCAGCTGATGTTTCTCGGCGAGACGCACGATGGCGCGCAGGGTTTCTTCGCTATAGACCGCGCCGGTCGGATTATTCGGGTTGATGACAACCAGGCCGCGCGTACGTGGCGTGATGAGTCGGGCGATCGCTTCCGGGTCCGGCTGAAACCCGGCCTCGGGGCGACAGGGATAATGCACCGCACGCCCCTGGTTCAGGGTCACGCTGGCTGTCCACAACGGATAGTCGGGGCTCGGTACCAGCACCTCATCGCCGGGATTGAGCAGGGCACGCAGCGTCAGATCGATGAGTTCGCTGACGCCGTTGCCGATGAACACATCCTCGGCGGTGACGCCAACGACACCCCGCTGCTGCTGCTGCATGACGACCGCTTCGCGAGCCGGAAAGATACCCTTCTGGTGGCAATAGCCCTCCGCGCTATGCAGGTTCTCGATGATTGCCAGGCGCATGGTTTCCGGTGCGCGAAAACCGAAGCGCCCCGGATTACCGATGTTCAGCGAAATGATTTCGTAACCGCGCCGCTCCATCTCATGCGCACGGTTTGCGAGCCGGCCGCGAATCTCGTAGCGAACGCCAGCGAGTGCCGAACTGGGTTTGAATGACTGCTGCATGCGAAACGTCCTGTTATGTCGCCGACTGATTCCCTGCGGCGGGCTCTTTAGCGGTATGGAACAGTGTCGACAGAATGAATGCCAGGCCGACCAGCACGATGACCGGCAGGAAGGCCTGGGCATAGGAACCCGTCTTGTCAAGGATCGCACCGATCATCGGCGGCCCGAGACCACCGCCCAGGGTATCGAGTACGGTAATCACACCGAGTATCTTGCCCAGATGGCGCGGACCAAAGTAGTCGGCGGCCAGCAACTGCAGCAGCGTGTACAGCCCGCCCCAGCCGAAGCCGAACAGCACCAGACCGGCCCAGATGCTGTTGGCCTGCGGCAGCGCCAGTACCAGCGCACCGATAACCATGACAGCCAGGGTAGCAACGAAGACGCGCTTCTTGCCCAGGCGGTCGGCGAGCAGCCCATTGAGAACCTTGCCGCACAGGCCCAGATAAAAAAGCACGGTATAGCTGAGGCCGGCATCCATCTGCGAGAAGCCGCGGCTCAGCATGTAGAGATTCAGATGCGCCTGCGTGCCAATGATCGAAAAGAAGCTGAACATCGCGATGAAGGCGAGCAGCCAGAAATTTCGCGTGCGCAAGGCCTCAGGAAGCGACATGCCACCGATAGCGAGCGGACTACCGGCCGTGCGCTTTGCTACTGGCTGCTGCGGACCAAGATCAGTCGGCCGCTCGCGAATCACCAGGAAGATCACCGGCAGCAGGAGCAGCGGCAGCAGGCTGGTCCAGGCAAAGCTGGCGCGCCAGCCGAACTCGCCCATCAGTGCCGCATTGACCGGCGGCATCGTGCCATTGCCCAGACTGCTCCCGGCGATCGCGATGCCGAGCGCCAGGCCACGATCCTTGATGAACCAGCGCGAGACGAGAATAACGACGACCACCAGCCCGCAACTCGCCAGCGCGGTGGCAAACAACAGATGAATCCAGTAGATCTGGCTGAGGCTTTCGACTGTCGAATAGAGGTAAAAGCCGAGTGCCAGGAGCAGTGCACCAAATGCCATCAGTGGCCGCACACCGAAGCGGTCGGCTGCCGCGCCGGCTATCGGCGACATCAGGCCGCCGAAAATCAGCGTTATTGCATCGCGTGTCTTCAGGCCGGCAAGCGTGACAGTGCCGCCCATCGACTCATTCAAGGACTCAAGCAGCGGCTTGTCGAAAACATTCAGGCCACCCAGCGTCATACCGTTGGTGATGAGCAGGACAAACCCCGCAGCAAAAGCGATGACCCAGCCGTAGTAAACGGCCTTACCGTGCTGTTTTGTCATCACCCCGAACCCGCCTTGCCTGCGCGCCTTGCGCGGCGGTCACGATACCGGATTAAGGACGGTTCCCCAAGCGACTTGCCGGTAAACAGCGACGGGCTAGAATCGGGCCGCACATCGCACAGGATCCGGGGCCCCATGCTCAGATATATCGCCGTCGTCACGCTCATCGTCAGTCAGCTGTCGGCTGTTGAAGACCCCTATCGCCAGCAGTTGGACTACGCGCCTGTACATCGTGGTGTCGTCAGCACCGAGCAGGCAGCGCTGTGGGCGGCACCGGCGATGACCGGCAAGCCATTCGTGATCCTGCAGCCGGCCAGCGGCAAACCTGTCTACCTGCGCTTAATCGAGGACAAGGCGGCGGTGGTGCCTCCGCCCGGCACAACTTTTGGCTGGAATGCCGCCGAACTGCTGGTTAGCGATCCGGACCGTCTCGCCAACCAGCTGGAAGGCTCCACCTTCCGCGTGATCGGTGCGCCCCGCGACCTGTGGCCCGCGCCGAATGCGCCCCGCGCCATGCAGGTCTTCGGACCGTCCGGTGAACTCCTCTATTTCACCCGCGTGATGCCCTCCGCGTTCAAGATTCCCATGACGCCGGCCGAAAGCCCCGTTGATCGGGTCTTCATCATGGTGGTGGGTGGTCCTTCGATGACCACGATGCAGGACTGGTACCGCGACGCGCTTGGACTGAAACCCGGGCCGGCCAGCGCCTGGCAGATCAATACGCTGTCACAGACATTGCAACTGCCACCGGAAACCCGCTACCCGCTGTCCATCGCTCCCCTGCCGCGCGATTTCGAGATCGAGCTGGACGAATATCCTTCGGTGTCGAAACCGCGTCCTGTTCGTGAAGGCGCGTTACCACCCGGCATCGCCATGGTCAGCATCGGCGTCGACCGGCTTGAGGATCTCAAGGTCGAATGGCGGGCACCGCCGACACGGATCGCCGAATTTCCTTATAACGGCCGGCGTACAGCCGTAACGACCGGCCCCGCGGGCGAATGGCTGGAGTTCATCGAAGCAGCCACGCCCACGGTATCGAAGTAAGTCAGACCGAGCGTTCGAAGTCGACCAGCTCGTACTCGGTCAGCATGTAGCCGCCGATGACGCCCCGCAGGAAAATGAAGTCACCATCTGCCGTGCACCAGATGTCATAGGGCGGGTGCGCCTCGGGCAGACCGGGCGAGGACACGAAACGATAATGCAGGGCATCGAAGCTTCCGGCCTTGACCGTGATCTTCTCCT
Source organism: Gammaproteobacteria bacterium (assembly GCA_049290495.1). Lineage (GTDB taxonomy): Bacteria > Pseudomonadota > Gammaproteobacteria > Steroidobacterales > SHZI01. The sequence continues at coordinate 8,020 of JBATNV010000059.1, forward strand.
CGCCCACATATTCCACGCCAAAACCGATACGGAACAACATCGGCCCTGTGGCGCCGCGGTGATCCGGTGAGGACAGCAGCATCTCGTCGATGCTCTGCACGCCTGGACCCTTGTTGCGGTCAAAGAGCTGCATATGCCAGGCATCGCAGACGATTGCATGGTTCTGGAAGGCCTGCAGCCGGCCGGTGGTTTCCATGCGCTGCGTGACGCGGCCATCGAGGGCGGTATGGGTTTCGCACTCGGCGAAATCTTTGCCAAAACGGAACCAGCCGGTGCCGGTAAAGCGATCGTTGACGCTCAGACGGACGAAGCAGTCGGTCGGCAGCCATTGCGCGTCGAGGCTGTAGACGATATCGCGCATCACGCTGGGCCGGTCATCGATTTCCGAATGCGCCATGCAGGTGCGGCTACCGTCGCTGTGCACGGTGATATGGAAATACTCGCGTCCCCGCTCCTGCCCGACGCGGTCAGGCTTGTTGCTGGTGTAGGCGATGGTGCCGCGTACGGCGCGCTGGTCGCGCTGCAGGATGCTGGTGCTCATGCTTTGAAGTCCTTCGATATCTGTGTGAATTCTGGCTGCGACAAGGTCGCCCGTCGCCGGGTTAACCGGGGTGCAGACTTTAAAGGGAAAGCGGCCGGCCGCCAACCGCCCGACAACGAAGGGGCTCAGCTTTCCCGCGCTACCGGCCGCTCAGCGGAACGGATCCACTCGCTCCACGAGCCCACATACAGGCCAGCGCCCGGCCAGCCCGCCAGCTCCAGCGCAAAAATGCCGTGGCAGGCCGTCACGCCGGATCCGCACATGCACACCACTTCCGAGGCCGGACGATCGCCGAGCAGAGCCAGATAGTGCTGATGCAGTTCGGGCACCGGACGAAACCGCCCGTCAGGACCCAGGTTTGCGGAAAACGGCGCACTCACCGCACCCGGCACATGGCCCGCGACCGGGTCGATCGGCTCCACCCGACCGAGATAGCGATCGCGTGTGCGCAGATCCAGCAACAGCATCTGCGGCGAACCCAGCGCGGCCTCGACCTCGCCGGTCGTCAGCACCGGCATGCTGCCCGGCCTGGCGACAAATTGCCCGTGGCACAAGGGTGGCTGTTCAGCGCTAACGGGATATCCCGCTGCACACCAGGCAGCGAAGCCACCATCCAGCAGGCTGACCTGCGCATGTCCCAGCCAGCGCAGCAGCCACCAGAGGCGTGCAGCCAGGGCGCCTCCACCCTCGTCATAGACGACAACCCGGGCATCAGGCCCGATGCCGAAACCTGATAGCAGCTTCTGCAGTTCAGGCACTTCCGGCAGCGGATGACGGCCGAGGCCTGCCGTTTTGGCGCCCGACAGGTCGCGGTCGAGGTCCGCATAGAAAGCGCCGGGAATATGCCCCTCTGCGTAGAGTCTTTGTCCGGCCGCCGGCTGCTGCAGATTGAAACGGCAATCGATGACGATACATTCAGGATTGTTGGCGCCATTCCTGAGTTGAGCGGCAAGCTCGGCAATTGAAACAAGCATGAAACCTGCTCTGTACTTGTCCGGGCCGGACCGGTGGTTGAAAATAGGGGTTAGTCAGGAAGCTACCATGCACAAAATCATCGTTTGCCTCAAGCGCGTCGTTGATTACAACGTACGCATCCGCGTCAAGCCGGACGGTTCCGGCGTCATCACCGAAGGACTCAAGATGAGCATCAACCCCTTCGATGAAATAGCACTCGAAGAAGCGTTGCGCATTCGTGAAAAGGGTAGCGCCGCCGAAATCATCGCCGTTTCGATCGGCCCCGATGACTGCCAGCAGCAGCTGCGCACCGCACTGGCCATGGGCGCCGACCGTGCCATCCTCGTGCAGACCAGCACAGAACTTGAGCCGCTGGGCGCAGCCCGCACCCTGCTGAAAATTGTCGAACGCGAGCAGCCAGAACTGGTGCTGCTTGGCAAACAGGCCATCGATGATGACTGCAGCCAGACTGGCCAGATGCTGGCGGCGCTGTGGGGTCGGCCGCAGGCGACCTTTGCCTCAAAGGTCGAGATCAGGGATCAGGTCGTACGCGTAACGCGCGAAGTTGATGCCGGACTCGAAGTCATTGAAGTGGATCTGCCGGCCGTCATCACTACCGACCTGCGCCTCAACGAGCCGCGCTATGTGAAGCTGCCGGACATCATGAAGGCGAAGAAGAAGCCCATCGAGACGCTACCGCTCGAGAGCCTCGGCGCTGACACCACCATCCGGCTGCGCACCTTGCACCATGAAGCACCTGCGCCACGCGGCAAGGGCATCATGGTCAAGGACGTTGCTCAACTCATTACCGCGCTTCGCGAACGGGGTCTTTCCGCATGACCAGAATACTCGTCATCGCCGAACACGACGGACAGCACATCCAGCAGAGTACGGCTCGCTGCCTGAATTGCGCCGTGCAGATCGAAGCCACTGGCGCGGATGTGGCGGTATTCGCTACAGCCGACAGCAGCCTGGCTGCCCAAGCCGCAAAGCTGAATGGTGTAAAGCGCGTACTGCTGGTCGCCCAGCAGCAAACAGCCGGTGCACTGGCAGCAGTACTAGCCCCGCAGATCGTCGCGCTGGCTGCGAACTATGACTGCATCCTCGCACCCTCGACAACCTTTGGCCGGGATTTGCTGCCGCGCGTGGCGGCGTTGCTTGGCCTCGCGCAGGTCAGCGATATCATGGCCGTGATCGGTCCGCGCAGCTTCAAGCGGCCCATCTATGCGGGCAACGCCATCGTGACGGTCGAGGTCCCCGAGGGACAACAGATCATCGGCACCGTGCGCAGCGCATCCTTCAAGCCGGTTGAAAACGGTGCGGAAGCACCCGTCGAAGCTATCAGCGTTAGTGCCGAGCTGCCAACGCATACCCGCTTCGTCGAACTGCAGTCTGGTTCGAGCGATCGTCCTGACCTGCAGAGTGCCAAAATCGTCCTGTCGGGCGGCCGGGGCCTCGGCAGTGCAGACAACTTCAAGCAACTTTATACGCTTGCGGATCGCATGGGCGCCGCCGTCGGCGCATCACGCGCCGCTGTCGATGCGGGTTTTGTGCCTAACGAGATGCAGGTCGGCCAGACCGGCAAGATCATTGCACCGGACTTCTACCTGGCCTTCGGTATCTCGGGAGCGATCCAGCATCTCACTGGGATCAAGGATGCCGGCACCATCGTTGCGATCAACAAGGATGCAGAGGCGCCGATCTTCGAGATCGCGGACATCGGCCTGGTCGGCGACCTGTTCAGCGCGATCGAAGAGATCAGCAAACAGCTGGGCTGAGTGCAGCTGTTTGCCACTCAACCCGGCTGACTGCCGCAGCGGCTATGCGCGATAGCGCTTAGCCATGGCGTCGAGGCTGACGTTCGGTACCTTGTCGGCCCAGCCGGCCTGCCCGAAGGCAATCATGCGTTCCTTGACCACCTGTGCCATGGCCTCACGGGCCGGTTTCATGTAGTCGCGGGGATCGAATTTTTCCGGCGTTTCAGCCAGCACCTTGCGTACGGCACCGGTCATTGCCAGCCGGTTGTCGGTGTCGACATTGATCTTGCGCACGCCGTGCCTGATACCCTTCTGGATCGCCTCAACCGGTACGCCGTAGCTTTCCTTCATCTTGCCGCCGTACTTGTTGATGATGTCTATCAGCTCGTGCGGCACGCTGCTGGAACCATGCATCACCAGGTGCGTGTTTGGCAGCCGGCGATGAATCTCCTCGATCAGATCCATCTTCAGCACATCACCGGAAGGCTTGCGCGTGAACTTGTAGGCGCCGTGGCTGGTACCGATGGCAACAGCCAGCGCATCGCAGCCCGTATCCGCTACAAAACGCTCGGCCTCCTCCGGATCCGTGAGGTGGGCCAGCGCCTCGTCGCCGCTAAGACCGGCACCGTGGCCGTCCTCAATGCCACCGAGACAACCGATCTCAGCCTCGACCGTCACGCCCAGCGCATGCGCACGCTTTACAACCTCCCGGGTCACCTGGACGTTGTACTCGTAGGTGGCCGGTGTCTTGCCATCCTCCTGCAGCGAACCGTCCATCATCACCGAGGTGAAGCCCTGGTCGATGGCGCTGAAACAGGTGGCCGGACTATTGCCGTGATCCTGGTGCATGGCGATCGGAATCTTCGGGTTCAGCTCGGAGGCCGCGAGCATCAGGTGGCGCAGATAGTTGTCGTTGGTAAAGGCACGTGCGCCGCGACTTGCCTGGACGATGACTGGACTGTTGGTCTCGGTAGCCGCCATCATGATGGCCTGGATCTGCTCCATGTTGTTGACGTTGAATGCGCCGACGCCATAGTTGTTTTCGGCAGCATGATCGAGCAGGACGCGCATCGGTATCAGTGGCATGGTCGTCTCCTCAAAAGGTTAAGGCCCGCGTCAGCGGTATCGCTGCATCACGGGCCGATTCTTCAGCCGCCCATTCCAGGCTTCCAGACGCCCAGCCAGGCAGACAGGGCAACACCGATCCAGATCGCCCAGACGTAGGGCCGACAGGCCATGATGCCGTCATGCATCAGCTTGTCACTCTGCGGCGTTGCATCGCCGACGGCGAGCATTTTGAAGCCCTCAACAAAAGGCGGCAGTTTCACGCGAATCATGAAGCCGCAGAAGATCAGGCCGGCGAAGACCACCAGCTTGGCGGCCAGCCACGGGAAGGGCTGCAGCGGTCCGGTGGTCCAGTGGTAAGCAACTGAACCGAGCAGTGCGAAGATCATCAGGAAACGAAACCAGTAGTCGCCCTTGGCCAGCATCCGCCCGAAGTCGGTGCCCTCCTTCGCATGGACCATGTACACCACCCATACCCAGATCGGGCCCAGTGCGACGATTGCAATCGTCTGCCAGAGCGGATGCTCGTAGCCGACAAACTCGGCAAGAATTCCGCCGACGGTGAGCATCAGTGCCAGGCAGTAGCGCGGCAGCATGTCAAGGTTGATGAATATCTTGAAGGCCGTCAGCCGCGCTTCACGCCCCAGCTTGGGGTTGATCATAAAAGTGCTGGAGTAAAACACCCCGGCATCGCCGCCAAGCCAGTACACAAAAAGCAGTATGTGTACATATTTAACTGCCGCATATGCAAAGGGCAGTGTGTGGACGACCTGCATTTCTTCCATGGTCTAGTTCCTGGCGTGGTTCAACATCAGAGCTGCTTGAGTACGCATTCGGCGGTGCTCACCTTGAACTCGCGCGGTGCTTCGACATTCAGCTCAGTGACGACGCCGTTGTCTACAACCATCGAGAAGCGCTGGCTGCGGGTACCGAGGCCGAAACCGCTGCCATCCAGCTCGAGGCCCAGGGACCGCGTGTACTCGGCATTGCCGTCTGCGAGCATCAGAACCTTGTCGCCAACACCACGGTCCTTACCCCAGGCATCCATCACGAACACGTCGTTGACCGCCATACAGGCGATGGTGGCGACGCCCTTGGCCTTGATCTCTGCCGCACTCTTGATATAGCCGGGCAAATGACTGTTCGAGCAGGTGGGCGTGAAAGCGCCCGGCACCGAGAAAAACACGACTTTCTTGCCGCCAAACAGCTCCTGGGTGGTTATGGAAGCGGGCGCGCCATTGATCATTACGCTGAACTTGCCCTCGGGTAAACGGTCGCCGACTTTGATGGTCATGGCTGTCTCCTTGCCTGATCGGTTGAAATTGATACCGGATTGTATAGCCCAATCCCGGCGCAAGCCGCCAGCATACCGGAGTCATCCCCGGGACGGAAAATCAAAGACCCCCGCCGAAGCGGGGTCCGCTACCGTGAACCCATCGAACTGTAATACTCAGGGCTGGCTCGGCGGCTCCGGCACCATGAAGACGGGCATGGGCCCAGTTGGTACCTTATCGGCACCCATGATGGCGATCACTTTCTGCATGCTGGCGAGGAAGGTATCGAAGCCGAAGAACAGCAGTGCAACGATCAGCAGGGCACCGGTCAGTGCGATTGCATACTGCCAGTAGCGACGTGGCCGTTTTGCAGGATTGTCTGTTGCAAACTCGCTGGCACGTTCGGCAATTGCACGCTGGAGTGCGTCCCGACTCTCGGTGTCGTCCGACATCTGGTATCGCCCGTTAGCCCTTCAGGGCCGAGAGCACCTCGTCGAGCATCTTCTTCGCATCGCCAAACAGCATGCGGTTATTCTCTTTATAGAAGAGCGGGTTGTCGACCCCGGCATAACCGGAAGCCATCGAGCGCTTCATGACGATGGAGATTCTGGCTTTCCAGGCCTGTAGCACGGGCATGCCGGCGATGGGACTCGCGGGATCATCCTCGGCACCGGGATTGACGATGTCGTTGGCACCGATGACCATCACGACATCGGTAGCCGGAAAGTCGTCGTTGATTTCGTCCATCTCCAGCACGATGTCGTAAGGCACTTTTGCTTCGGCCAACAGCACGTTCATGTGGCCGGGCATACGCCCCGCCACCGGGTGAATGCCAAAGCGCACGTTGATGCCCTTCTCGCGCAGGAACTTCGTGATTTCGTAGACCGTATGCTGAGCCTGCGCAACGGCCATACCGTAGCCGGGAATAATGATCACGCTCTTCGCATCGCGCAGCAGTTCGGCGGTTTCAACTGCACTGATCGGCGTGACTTCGCCGGCAGGCTGCGCGCCGCCCGCCGGTGCTGCACCCTCACCCGTACCGAAACCACCGGCGATGACGCTGAGGAAATTGCGGTTCATCGCCCGACACATGATGAAGGACAGGATCGCGCCGGAGGAACCAACCAGCGCACCGGTAACGATGAGCAAATCGTTGGAGAGCATGAAGCCAGTCGCCGCAGCCGCCCAGCCCGAGTAGCTGTTCAGCATCGACACCACCACCGGCATGTCGGCGCCACCGATGGCCATCACCATGTGGATACCAAACAGCAGCGCGACAACCGTCATAACGAGCAACGGCGTCATGCCTGCGCCGATATCCGGCGCCTGCAGAAAAGTGTAGCCAAACCAGATCACTACCAGCAGTCCGGTGAGATTGATCCAGTGCCGCGCTGGCAACAGCAGCGGTTTGCCGCCGATCTTGCCCGCCAGCTTGCCGAATGCGATGACTGAGCCAGAGAAGGTAATAGCCCCGATCAGGATGCCGATATAGATCTCGATTTCGTGAATGGACTTCTCGGCGCCAGTGAATTCGATGGAAGTATCGACGTAGCTGGCAAAGCCGACCAGGCACGCAGCGAGACCGACCAGGCTGTGCATCAGTGCGATGAGCTCTGGCATCTGCGTCATCTGCACCTTGCGTGCAGCATAGAGACCGATAGTGCCGCCGACTAGCATCGCGCCGATGATCCAGGGCATCCCGGCCAGCGTGACACGAGGCCCAAAGACGGTCGCCAGCACAGCGATGATCATGCCGATGACGCCGTAGAAATTACCGCGGCGCGCGGTTTCCGGATTGGCGAGACCACCGAGACTCAGGATGAAGAGAATCGTGGCGCCTACATAGGCAACTGCAACAAGACTGGCAGACATGATCGTGACCTTACTTGCGGAACATCGCCAGCATGCGGCGGGTAACGGCGAACCCGCCGAACATGTTGACTGCTGTCAGCGCAAGTGCGACGACGGCGAGTCCCAGAATCAGCGACGACGACCTGCCCTCCGCTACGCCACTCAGCGGCGGCGCGATCTGCACCAGTGCACCGACGGCGATGATGCTCGATATCGCATTGGTCACGCTCATCAGCGGCGTATGCAGGGACGGTTTGACGTTCCAGATCACCATGTAGCCGATGAAGCAGGCCAGCACGAATACGGTGAAGTGCGACAGAAAGGTCGCTGGCGCATAGGCACCGATCAACCAGAACAGCACGGCGCCGATAGCAAATATCACCGCGAAACTCGTGCCCGACATCGATACGCTTTCGCCATGCGCTGACTTTTTTCCTGCAAGCGGTGCGGCGACGGGCTTTGCCTGCGGAGGTATTGCCGCAATTTTTGGCCGCGGTGGCGGCCAGGTAATTTCACCGGCCTTGATCACGGTCGTACCGCGCAGGACTTCATCGTCGAAATTGACATCGATCTTGCCGTCTTTCGTCTTGCACAGTTCTTCAGTGAGACGGAACAGATTGGTCGCATAGAGGGTAGAGGCCTGCCTCGCCAGCCGGCTTGGCAGATCCGTATAGCCGATGATGGAAACGCCATGGCGGATCACAACCTGGCCCGGCTCTGTGAGTTCGCAGTTGCCACCCTGCTCGGCTGCGAGGTCCACGATCACGCTGCCCGGACGCATCGACTTGACCATCTCCGTTGTGATCAGCTTGGGTGCCGGCTTGCCAGGGATCAGCGCGGTCGTGATGATGATGTCGACATCTTTGGCCTGTTTTGCGAAGGTCGCCAGCTGGGCCTTCTGGAAACCCTCGCTCATCACCTTGGCGTATCCGCCGACGCCGGTGCCCTCTTCCTGGTAATCGACCGGCACGAACTCTGCGCCCATCGACTTGACCTGGTCGGCGACCTCCGGACGCGTGTCATTGGCCCGCACGATCGCACCCAGACCCACTGCGGTACCGAGCGACGCGAGGCCGGCCACACCAGCGCCGATGACGAAAACCTTGGCAGGCGGCACCTTGCCAGCAGCGGTGATCTGCCCAGTGAAGAAACGGCCAAAGTGCTGAGCCGCTTCGATAACCGCGCGATAGCCAGCGATGTTGGCCATTGACGACAACGCGTCCATTTTCTGTGCGCGCGAAATACGCGGCACGCTGTCCATCGCCAGCACGGTAATCTGCCGCGCAGCAAGCTCTCGCATCAGTTCCGGGTTCTGCGCCGGCCAGATAAAACTGACCAGCGTGGTGCCGGCCTTGATCAGGCTGATCTCTTCAGTGAGTGGTGCACGGACCTTGAAGACGATGTCCGAGGCGGCCCACAAGTTTGCAGCACTGTCAGCAATCTGTGCGCCGGCTGCACGATAGGCTTCGTCATCGAAGTTTGCCGCAGCGCCCGCGCCCGTTTCGACAGTGACCGCAAAGCCGAGCTTGATCAGCTTCTCGATGACTTCCGGCACGCTGGCGACACGCTTTTCGCCCGCAAACAGTTCGCGTGGAACCCCAATTGTCAGCGACATGGCAACCTCGGCAAGAGCCAGGAACAGGTCTCGGTGGCAGATGATGTCGCGGGAACCGGCAAGCGCGGCCCGGGACGGTGCGCAATGATACTCAGCTTGGCAGAATTTACGAGGCGTTCGCGGAAATTACTGACTCATGCGGCCGGTGATTTCCTCGAGTTGGACACGAACCTCGTCTTCCGACTTGCCCAGCGCATTGGCCAGCTCTTCCGACAGGAAATTCAGTGACTGGTTGTAGTGGGTGCGGTCAGCTGCGCGCAGCTTGCCTTCTTCTTCGAGTTTGCTCAGTCCCTTGTAAATCTCGGCATAGCCGAAGGGGTCGCCCTTCTCCATCATCTGTTTATGGGCATTGGTGCGGGCCTTCCACTCGCGCCTCACCGTGCCTTTCCAGGTCTTCATGTGAGTCAGCAGCTTCCTGGCTTCAATGGCATTGATGGGAATGCGTACGGTTTTCGCCAGATCTTCCTTGCGCAACATCACCGTAAGGCGATCCCGCTTGAAGAACAGCTTTGCGAACAGCGTTTCTCTTTCTCTCGAAAAGCTGCGCTTGCGGATGGACAGCACCTCGCCGATGCCGTGCTGGGGATGATGAATGCAGTCGCCCTGGTTGACGGTGATATGCCTTCTCCTGATTACGCCCCTCGGAGCAGATGTAAATACGTCTTTATAATCAGTATCTTACACCATTAGGCGCTGAAGGTCAAAGCATTACCGCGCCCCCCCGTGCTCAGGACACCATCCGTGCGCCGCGACCGCTGGTCTGCTGCAGCAGGTAATCCTCATAGTTTCCGCTGTAGTTCACGACACCCTGCGGGCTGAGCTCGATGATGCGCGTCGCCAGTGAGGCGACAAAACTCCGGTCATGGCTGATGAAAATGAGCGTTCCTGGGTAGTTCTCGAGAGCGAGGTTCAGCGCCTCGATGGACTCCATGTCCAGATGGTTGGTCGGCTCGTCCATGATCATGACATTGGGCTTCTGCAGCACCAGCTTGCCGAGCAGCAGGCGACCCTCCTCACCACCGGAAACTACCTTCACCGACTTGGCGCTTTCATCCTTCGAGAACAACATCCGGCCCAGCGTGCCGCGCAGCACCTGCTCGCTGTCGCCCGGTTGCTGCCACTGCGTGATCCACTCGAACAAGGACATGTCGACAGCAAAGTCTGCTGCATGATCCTGCGGGAAATAACCGATCCGGGCATTCTCTGCCCACTTGATCTGGCCGTGATCCGGCTGCAGATTGCCGGCGAGGCAACGTGCCAGCGTGGTCTTGCCGATACCGTTCGGGCCAATGATCGCCACACGCTCACCCGCTTCGATAGCCAGGTTGAGGTCGCGAAACAGCGGGCCCTCGTCGAAACCCTTGCTGAGCTTGCTGGCCTCCAGCGCCAGCCGTCGAAGCGGCTTGTCCTGCTCAAAGCGAATGAAGGGGCTGACACGACTTGAGGGCTTGACGTCCTCAAGCTTTATCTTGTCGAGCTGCCTCGCCCTGGACGTCGCCTGACGCGCTTTCGAGGCATTGGCCGAAAATCGGCTGACAAATGCCTGTAAATCAGCGATCTGCGTCTTCTTCTTCGCGTTATCAGCCATCATGCGTTCGCGCGCCTGCGTGGCCGCCGTCATGTACTCGTCGTAATTGCCGGGAAACACGCGCAGCGCGCCGTAATCGAGATCAGCCATATGCGTGCAGACGGTATTCAGGAAATGCCGGTCATGCGAAATAATGACCATCGTCGACTTGCTCTCATTGAGCACGCCCTCGAGCCAGCGAATGGTATTGATATCGAGGTTATTGGTGGGCTCGTCGAGCAGCAGCACATCGGGATCTGAAAACAGCGCCTGGATCAGCAAGACGCGGAGCTTCAGCCCCGGCGGGACGGCACTCATCAGTCCGCTGTGCTGCTCAAGGGGAATACCGACACCGAGCAGCAGTTCGCCGGCACGTGACTCTGCCGTATAGCCGTCGAGTTCGGCGAATTCAACTTCGAGGTCCGCGACCCGCAGACCCTCTTCTTCGGTCATCTCGGGCAGGGCGTAAATACGTTCGCGCTCCTGCTTGACGCGCCACAGGGCCTCGTGACCCATGATGACGGTATCCAGCACCGTGAATTCTTCATAGGCGAACTGGTTCTGGCGCAACTTGCCAATGCGCACATGCGCGTCGGTGGACACGCTCCCGGCGGACGGCACCAGCTCGCCGCTCAGAATCTTCATGAAGGTCGACTTGCCCGAGCCGTTGGCTCCGATCAGGCCATAGCGATTGCCATTGCCGAAAGTTACCGAGACATTCTCAAACAGGGGCTTGGCGCCGAACTGGATCGACAAACTGGCTGTAGAAATCAAGATTTCACCGATATGCAGGGTCGTGGGAGGACGTGCAGTATAGAAGAGGAACGGCTATCGTCATCCCCAATCACCCCGTCCGGAAGGATTCCTCCGATGAATCGGCGCCTCGCCATCGCGGTCGTAATTGCCATCCTGGCCACTGCACTGGCGGCCTGGTGGTGGCTGCAACCAGGACAATCGGCAAAGGACGGCACGCTTTTGATGCATGGCAACGTAGATATCCGCGAGGTTGAACTGGCTTTTGACGGCAGCGAACGGATTGCGAGTCTCGTCGCGAAGGAAGGCCAGCGCGTCAAGGCCGGAGAACTCCTCGGCACACTGGATACGGAACGTCTGCGTGCCGGTACCGACCAGGCAACCGCCAACCTGGAAGCCCAGGAACAGGATCTGGCCCGCCTTGAAGCAGGCAGTCGTAGCGAAGAAATCCGCAAGGCTGGTGCCGATGTCGTTGCTGCCCAGGCCGAGCTGACAAATGCCCGCCTTCGCCTCACACGGGCTCGCGAACTGGTCAGTCGTCAGCTTGCCGCCCAGTCCCAGCTCGACGATGCAACGACCGCCGCTGACGCGGCACAGGCCCGGCTCAATGCGCTGAAGGCACAACGGGATCTCGTGCTCGCCGGCCCGCGCAAGGAAGACATTGCGGCGGCACGCGCACGACGCGATGCCGCGCGTGCGGCGCTGGCACTGGCGCGTCGCCAGCTCGCGAATGCTGAACTCCGTGCGCCGGCAGACGGCATCATTCGTAACCGTATCCTTGAACCGGGTGACATGGCGTCGCCACAGCGGCCGGTCTACACGCTGGCGCTCGTCGATCCGGTCTGGGTACGGGTCTACGTCGAGGAGCCTGACCTAGGCCGCATCCGGGAAGGGCAAAGCGCAGACGTCCGCACCGACAGCTTTCCGGGCAAGCGGTATGCGGGCTGGGTCGGCTTCATCTCGCCCACCGCGGAGTTCACCCCCAAGCCGGTCGAGACACGCGAGCTCCGCAGCCAGCTTGTGTACCAGGCGCGGATCTATGTCTGCAATCCTGCCGGCGAACTGCGGCTGGGAATGCCGGCCACGGTGCATGTAAATGTCGAAGCAGCGCCAGGCACCGCACCCGGTTGCCCGGGAGCCGAAGCGGAGCACTGAGAATGGCGCTCGCGACTGCGGCGCTGGGCACCGATGGTGACGTCGCCCTATCGGCGAGCAACCTCACGCGACGCTTCGGTAAGGGTGCAGACCGCTGCACAGCGCTGGATGCAATTAACCTGGAGGTACGACGCGGGCAGGTGACCGGGCTCGTCGGCCCGGACGGTGCCGGCAAAACTACTTTTATGCGACTGGCTTGCGGCTTGTTACGCGCTGATGCCGGCACGCTCACCGTGCTGGGCAAAGACGTAGCCATCGATCCGCAGGGCGTACAAGCTGAAGTGCGCTACATGCCGCAGCGCTTCGGTCTCTATGAAGACCTGTCGGTGGCAGAAAACCTGGCGCTCTATGCCGATCTGCAGGGACTGCCACTCGTCAGTCGAGCGGCCCGTTATGCCGAACTGATGCAGATGACCGGTCTCGCGCCCTTCATGACGCGCCTGGCAGGTCGCCTCTCTGGCGGCATGAAACAGAAACTCGGCGTTGCCTGTGCGCTGCTCAAACCACCCAGGCTGCTGCTGCTCGACGAACCCACCGTCGGCGTCGACCCCGTATCACGGCGTGAACTCTGGGCGATTGTGGATCGGATGGTGCAGGACACCGGCACGACGGTACTGCTCAGCACCGCCTATCTGGACGAGGCCGAACGATGTGCCGAGGTCATCGTGTTGCATGAAGGCCGGGTTATCGGCACTGGCAAGCCCGGCAGCTTTAGCGCCGGGCTTGCGGGCCGTACCTTTCTCGTCTCGGCCCCGGGTGTGCAGCGTCGTGCACTGGCAACCAGTCTGCAGGCCTCAGCACAGATCATCGATGCGGTGATCCAGGGTGACGAGGTACGCATCATCACGACAACAACTGAAGTGCCGACGGCAGCAACGCTGGGTCTGGCGGTACCCTGCACCATCAGTCCGGTCACGCCGCGCTTCGAAGACGGCTTTGTTACACATATCAAAGACCGTCGCGGACCTGAGGGGCGCGTCGCAGCGTTTGCCATGCGTCCCGTGCCGGGTGGGCGCGAGGTGGTGATCCGGACGGAAAATCTTGAACGTCGCTTTGGCGACTTCTATGCGGTACGCGAACTGGATCTCGCCGTGCGCCGCGGAGAGGTCTTCGGCCTGCTCGGCGCAAATGGTGCCGGCAAGTCGACGACCTTTCGCATGCTCTGCGGACTGCTGCCGCCAAGTAATGGACAGATCGAGGTTGCCGGCGTCGACCTGCGCACCGCGCCCGCCGATGCACGCGCACGTATCGGTTACATGGCCCAGCGCTTCTCGCTCTACGGTAACCTGACAGTGCGCGAGAATCTGCGGTTTTTCGCCAGTGCCTATGGGCTGTCGGGCTCAGCCCGTGCGGAACGCATCAGCTGGGCGCTGAATCAGTTCGACCTCGCTGACCATGCTGAAGCCGGCAGCGACTCGTTGCCGCTCGGTTTCAAACAGCGTCTGGCCATGGCCGCTGCGCTGATGCATGAACCGGAGATTCTCTTTCTCGATGAACCGACCTCTGGCGTGGATCCGCTGGCGCGACGCGACTTCTGGCAGCGGATCAATGCGCTGGCCGAGGCCGGGGTAACGGTCCTCGTCACCACCCATTTCATGGAAGAAGCCGAATACTGCGACCGGTTGGCCATCATGGCGGCCGGCCGCGTCCTCGCGCTCGGCACACCTGCGGAGATTAAGGCACAGACTGCGGACGAGCGTGGTCCGGCATCCAGCCTCGAAGAAGCATTCATCCGGCTGGCAACATCAAGAGCGGAGGCAGCGTGAGCGGCAACCGGCGCCTGCGTGGGCTTATTCGCAAGGAATTCCTGCAGATCCTGCGCGACCCGAGCAGCATTGCAATCGCTTTCCTGATGCCGGTGTTTCTCCTGCTGCTATTTGGCTATGGCCTGTCGCTGGATGCCGAACACGTACCGCTGGCCGTTGTCGTCGAAAAGCCGTCTGCAGAAACTGCCCGCTTTACCGGCATGCTGCAGCACTCCCGCTATTTATCCCCGCAGGACTTCGCCAGCATGCGCGATGCACAGCTGGCACTGCGCAATCACACGGTGGACGGCATCGTCCATCTGCGTGCGAGTTTTGCGGCCGATCTAAAGGCGCACCGCGAATCTGGCATCCAGATCATCGTCAACGGCGTGGACGCGAATACCGCCCGCATGGTGCAGGGCTATATTGGCTCGGTCTGGGCGCTATGGCTTGAAGAGCGGCTGCAGGCTGCCGGAATGGCACCGGTGGTGAACGTCGAGCATCGCATCTGGTACAACACGACGGTATCGAGCCGCAATTATCTGGTACCGGGCCTGATCGCCGTGATCATGACCCTGATCGGTGCCCTGCTCACCGCCCTGGTGATGGCCCGCGAGTGGGAACGGGGCACGATGGAATCCCTCATGGTGACCCCGGTGTCCATGCGCGAAGTTTTACTCGGCAAGCTCATCCCCTATTTCGTGCTGGGCATGGGCGGCATGGCGCTGTCCGTGGCTATGGCAGTCTGGCTCTTCCAGGTGCCGCTGCGCGGTTCGGCCGTGGTGCTGTTTGCCAGCGCTGCCATATTTTTGCTGGCGGCGCTCGGCATGGGGCTCGCGATTTCAATTACGGCCCGCAACCAGTTCGTCGCGGGGCTTGTGGCCATCCTTACTACCTTTCTGCCTGCCTTCCTGCTGTCCGGTTTCATCTTCGATATCGCCAGTGCACCGGCAGTGGTACAGGCGGTGACCTATCTGGTTGCAGCGCGGTACTTCATCGCCATCATCCAGACGATATTTCTCGCCGGAAATATCTGGTCAGTAATTCTGCCTAATGCAGCGGCGCTCCTGGTGATGGCTGGCGTGTTTCTGGGTATCGTTCTGGCCCGCTCCCGAAAACGGCTGGACTGAAGCATGTGGCGCCGTATCCTGGCTCTCGCCACCAAGGAATTTCTTGCCATCCTGAAGGATCCGCGCAGTCGCGCCGTCGTGATCCTGCCGCCCATCATCCAGACCCTGGTGTTTGGTTACGCCGCAACTTTTGATCTGAACCACGTTGCTTATGCGGTGTATGACGCCGACCGCTCCACCATCTCCCGTGAACTGGTTGAACGCTTTCGGGGCTCGCCGGTCTTCCTCGAAAAGAAGGTGATCACAGCTGCCGGCGATATCGCGCCAACCGTCGACCGGCGTGATGCACTGCTCATCGTGCGACTCGACCAGGGCTTTGCGCGCGACATACTTGCCGGTCGCCCTGGTCAAGTGCAGCTGATCATCGACGGGCGGAACTCCAACACGGCATTGATCGTGCTGAACTACGCACGGGAAGTCATCAACGGCTTCGCGCTGGAGCGACAGCATGGCGCTGCACTGCCTGGTCAGCCCGTGGTGCGCGCCTGGTTCAATCCGAACCTTGAGAGTCGCTGGTTCATCGTCCCGGGGATCATCGGTTTGCTCACGCTCATGGTCACCATGATGGTCACGGCACTTTCCGTGTCGCGGGAACGCGAACAGGGCACCTTCGATCAGTTACTGGTTACACCGCTGCGGCCGATGGACATCCTCGTCGGCAAGTCGCTGCCCGGTCTGGCCATCGGCTTTGTCGAAGCGACCATCATGGTGCTGATCGTCACGCTGTGGTTTGGCGTACCGCTACGGGGCAGCCTGTGGACTTTTTATATCGGGCTTGGGGCCTTTCTGACTTCCGCAATCGGTATCGGCCTGATGATCTCCTCGCTCTCGATCACCATGCAGCAGGGACTGCTCGGGGCTTTTCTGTTCATGGTCCCAGCTATCCTTCTGTCAGGGTTTGCAACACCCATCGCAAACATGCCCGAATGGCTGCAGACGCTGACGCTCGGCAACCCCCTGCGCTACTTCATGGTGATACTGCGCGGCGTGTTTGTAGAGGGTGCATCGCTGCGCGTGCTCTGGCCACAGATCTGGCCGATGTTGCTGATCGGCAGCCTGACGCTGGTGGCCGCCGGCCGGCTGTTTCGCCATCGACTCTATTGAGGTTCGGCTACTGGAGGCATGGGCCTCACCCCTCGTCAATCACCTGTACCTTCGGTATCAGCCAGCTGATGAATGCGGCAGACAGCAACTGTGTGATCACGACAGCCACGAATACCGGTGCATAAGCGTAGTGCTGCGATATCCAGCCGGCTGCGAAACTGAATAGCGCGGCACCAAAGCTGCCCGCGGCACCAAATAATCCCCACACCGTACCAACCTGCAGCGAGGGAAAGAGATCTGCAGGCAGGGCAAAAAGACTCGAGGCCTTGGCCTGGATCGCAAACATGGCGAGCGCAATCAACGCGAGCGCGATCGCCGGTGAACCGGTCTTTGCGGCTGGAAGGCTGAACACGACCAGCAAGGCTCCGCCCCAGATCAGGCTCTTGCGGGCTGCATCCAGAGACCAGCCACGCAACATCAGGTAGCGACCCAGCCAGCCACCGGCCAGCGCACCGGCATCAGCCGCCAGAAACGGTACCCAGGCGAAGGCCGCGATCTCGCGGATATCAAAACCCTGGACCTGGGCGAGATAAAGCGGCAGGAAGCTGACAAAAAAATAGAACGCGCCATCGTTGCTGATCCGGCTGAGCAGCAGTCCCCAGACTTGCCGGCGTCGCAACAGGCGCCCAATTCGAGCCCAGACATCCACCGATTCAGGCAGCTCGGTTTGCGGGGGCCCATCCGCCAGTATCAGTGAGCGCTCTGCCTCGCTGATATCCGGATGCGTCGCGGGCGACTTGTAGAAGCGCAACCAGACCCAGAGCCAGACGAAGCCTGCCAGCGCCGGCACGATGAAAGCGCTGCGCCAGCCCGCCAGCAGAATCAGGCCACCGAGCAAGGGCGGCGCAAGCAGCGAACCCAGACCCGGCCCGACGGTGAGAATACCGACTGCCATCGACCGGTCACGACGCGGGAACCACTCAGCGATGGCTTTTACAGCGGCTGGAAAATTCGCTGATTCAGTCAATCCGAGCAGCGAGCGACAGAAGATGAAGCTGACAAAGCCCCGGCCGAAGACGTGCAAAAAACCTGCGATGCTCCAGGCGATTACGGCCAGTTTGAAGGCAGCGCGGGTACCGACACGATCGATGAATGGCCCGGCAATCAGGTGTCCGATGCCGTAGCAAAAAAGGAAGGCAGCAGTAATTGCACCAAAGCCGGTGTTGTCGATGCCGAACTCGGCGACCAGCGCAGGTGCCGCCACCGCGAAAGCCTGGCGGTCCAGGTAGTTGATCGTAGTTATGACACACAGCAGGCCGGCGATCTGCCAGCGGATCTGCCCGCCAAAAATATCGCGTCTGATAGACCACCCCCGCTTTCGCATCCGGCATCAGCCCGCGCCTTGCCTCCACTGGTCTCCGGCAATTATGCTGACCGGATTCCGATTGGAGAGAATTGATGAACGCTGCTGCACAAAACATAGCACCTTCCAGTGAAGCCCGGGCCTTTCTCGACCGCAATCACGGCTTGCTGATAGACGGCCAGTCGGTTCCCGCAGCAAGCGGCGAAACCACCGAGATTTTTGACCCGGCAACCGAGCAGCGGCTGGCCAGGGTAGCGGCGGGTGGCAAGGAAGATGTAGACCGTGCGGTTGCAGCGGCACGCAAGGCCTTGCGCGGCGAGTGGTCAAAGCTGACCTCCTATGAAAGAACACGGCTCATCCTGAAGCTGGCCGACGAACTCGAAGCCAACATCGGCCTTGCCAGCGAACTCGAGACGCTCGACAACGGCATGCCGCGCATGGTGGCGCACTACTCGATCGCATCATTCGGTTGTGAGTTCCTGCGCTACTACGCGGGCTGGGCTACCAAGCTCAGCGGCGAAACCATTCCGGTATCGCCGCAGGGCGTACGCAACGGCGAATCGCTGACCTATACGCGACGGGAGCCCATCGGCGTGGTCGGCGCGATCATTCCCTGGAATGCACCGCTGATCATGGCAGCACTGAAGCTCGGACCGGCACTCGCTGCCGGCTGTACCGTGGTACTGAAGCCGGCGGAACTGACGCCCCTCGCCGCCCTGTTTCTCGGCGATCTCATCAAGCGCGTCGGCTTTCCAGACGGCGTGGTGAATATCGTCACCGGCTATGGGGAAACCGCAGGTGCAGCGCTGGCCGCACACCCGGATGTCGACAAGATCGCCTTCACTGGCTCGACAGAAGTTGGCAAGAAGATCATCGCTGCTTCGGTCGGTAACCTGAAGCGCGTCACCCTCGAACTGGGCGGGAAATCGCCGATGGTGGTATTTCCAGACGCCGATCTTGAAAGGGTGATTCCAGGCGTTACGCGCGGTGCATTTTTTCTGAATGGCCAGAACTGCATGGCAGGCACACGCCTCTTCGTGCACAGCGAAATCTTTGACACGGTGGTCGAGCGGGTTGCACAGATGGCTGGCCAGTTCCGTATCGGTCATGGCCTGAGTCCTGACAGCGATCTAGGTCCATTGATTTCAGCTGAACAGCGCGAGCGGGTAATGGGCTATGTACATGCGGGCCGCAAGTCAGGTGCCGAGCTGGTCTGTGGCGGTGATGTGCTGCCGGGCCGCGGCTACTTCATGAAGCCGACCCTTTTCAGCAAGACCACGATGGACATGAGCATCGCCCGCGAGGAGATCTTCGGGCCCGTGCTGTGCGTGCAATCCTTCAGCGACTCAGACCTGCAGACCGTCGCCGATGAAGCCAACCGCAGCATCTATGGACTCTCAGGCAGCGTATGGACCCGGGACATCTCGGTGGCGCACCGGATGGCAGCGATGATCGATGCCGGCCAGGTCAGCATCAACTGTCATGCAGCAGTTGACCCGGCCATTCCCTTTGGCGGTAACCGTCAGTCAGGCTGGGGACGTGAATTCGGCCGCGAAGGTCTGGACGCTTACCTGAAGACCAAGGCGACGACGGTCATCTACTGAGCAACGCGCAAGCGAGCTACCAGGCGACGGGCTCACCAAAGCGGTCCAGACAGCGACCGCTATGGTCAGTCGTCAGTCTGTCGAACACGAGCTGCTGGGCGCGCACGCTGTCGGCCGGATCGATGGGTGCACTCGTGCCGCCAAGGTCGGTCTGACACCAGCCTGGCGCCATCGCGATCACGATCAGGTCGCGCCACTCGATAGCGATGCCCTTGGTCAGCATGTTCAGCCCAGCCTTGCTGGTGCGATAGGCATGCGAACCACCGAGCGTATTGTTGCTGATTGAACCGAGATCGCTCGTCATCATTACCACTGTTCGCCGCTGACTGGCGCGCAAATTGGGTGCCAGCGCAACAGTCAGGCGAAACGGCGCCAGCAGGTTGATCTCAAGCATCTCGCGCCAGAGCGCGTAGTCCATATTGACGAGGCTCTGATAAGCCATCCCCTCGGGTGCGGGCAGCGGGCCATAGGTACCGGCGTTGTTCAGCAATATGTCGATGGGCATACCGGCAAGCTCGCGAACCAGTTCCTTAACGCTGCCTTCGCTAGTGACATCTAGCGGCAAGAGCTGCACCCTGGCTGGAAACGCCCGCTGCAGCACACGCAGTTCAGACGCGCTCTCCGGATTGCGGGCACACGCGATTACGCGCCAGTCGCGTTCTGCAAACTGACGGCTGTGCTCCAGACCAAGGCCCCGGTTTGCACCGGTGATGAGTACTGTTCCAGGCATGCTGCAAAGTCTACGGCCTGGCGCTGAGTGTTTGCAGACAAAGGCTTGGCAATCACACCGGCAGTGACTAAGATCGTCCGCCTGCCGGTCAGACCAGGGATGTCGAACAAGCAATGACTTCAACCCGCCCCATACGTGCCTTGCTGCGCGGTCTCGAAGTGCTGCATGTGCTCAACCAGCGAAACGGTGCCACCGTGTCCGAAGTGGCAACAGCCATTGAGCTGCCTCGCACCACCACCTACCGCATACTGGAAACGCTGTGCAATGCCGGCTATGCATACCGGGCCGCCAGCGACGAACGCTACCGCCTGACGATCATGGTGCGCGGCCTGTCAGACGGCTTCGACGACGAGGCCTGGGTGACACAGATTGCGCGGCCCTACATGTACGAGCTCTGCACCGAGCTGGTCTGGCCGATTGCTATTGCCACGCTGTCCGGTTCGACGATCATGGTGCGCCAGACCACCGACCATCTCAGTCCTCTGGCAGTTGATAAACGTGGTCCGGGTTTCCGGGTCGCAATTCTCACCTCCGCTTCAGGAATCTGTTACCTGGCGCACTGCCCACCTGAACAGCAGGAGGCACTGCTGGAGCTGCTGATGCGGCCGAAACGCGGTGATGAACAGACCAACAACCGGAAGAAGACTGTTGATTTGCTTGTCGAGACGAAGAAGCGCGGCTATTCCGTGTGGCGGCGTCCGCGCCGTATTTCCGATGAACTGAGTTTCTCGGTGCCGATTTTTGCGAAGGACCGGTTACTCGCCGCGCTGACTATCCGTTTCTCGAGTACGGCGGTGCCGGAAACAGATGCGATTGCGCGCTTCATTCCGAAAATGAAAGCAGTTGCACAACGGATTGGCCACGAGTTTCTTACCCAGAACGAGCACCAGGCGCTGGCGATTGCCGCCGATGCACCCGGCACCGCTGGTAGCGGTATCTAGGCAGTCTCAGAAACGCACAGGGCCGGTACACCGCACCGGCCCTGTTTTTTCTTTTCACGTCACACGGGCAAAGAGCGACTGAGCGCGATCAGGCGACCTTCTTGCCCGCCTTTTTAGCCTTTCCTGCAGCAGGCTTGCTGGTCAAAAACCGTGCCTGGAACACCGGCTGCTTCGGCGCATCCATCCCGGTTTCCTTCTTGCAGGACTTCTTCAGTTCGGCAATGGTGCCACCAAAGTTGAAAAGCTTGGGCTTGCCGCGCTTCTTCGCCAGTTTGGCCCGCAGCGCCAGCGTCGCCTTCTCGTCGACGCTACCGTTGACCTTGATCACCACGCCGTAACGCTTGGCGCCTTCACGCGATACCAGCCCGGCTTCGACATCAAATGCGACCTGCTCGACCGGCCGCTTGAAGGGATCGCCCCAGCCGCCGCCGCCCCAGGTATCAAAATACAGCAACTCGCCTTCGCACACCGGAATGCGATCGCACTTGGAAGGCAGCAACTCTTTCTTGCCGTTGTTGCGGATCAGGGTCTTGCGGCTGCGTGCACCGGGCTCACCACCCGTGACGCCCCAGGGATAGGTCAGCCAGCGATCGTCGTGGATCGAGATCTGGCCATCTTCCAGGAAACGATAGGCAACGCGCAGTGCATTACCGCCGCGATGCATGCCGGCACCACCACTGTCAGTGATGGTCTCGTAGGCCTCAATCCGTAACGGAAAATAGCTTTCCAGAAACTCGTTGGGGACGTTGGTAAAGCTCGGCCACAGCGAGTGGCCATCCGGACCATCGCCGGAAGGCTTACCCGGAATGCCGCCAAAGCCGATGGAGAAAAGCTGATACCACTCGCCACTCTTCCGGTAACCCGAATACATGAGGTGCGGGCTGTCGGAGAAACCGGCTGCGCACAGGAAGTCAGGATTACCCTGCCCGAGCAGGCCGCCGAGGATGTCGAAGATACGACCCAGGGCATGCGTACGACAGGAGAGTGCTGCCGGTGCGCGCGGCTTGAGCAAGGTACCTTCCGGAATCCGCACTTCCATCAGGTCGTAGAAGCCGTCGTTGAACATGATCTGCGGGTCAAAGACCATGATCATGTACACGCCGCAGAACATCTTGAACATCTCTTCGTTAAGAAGAAAGTTCACCGAACCAGTCGACTGCGGATCAGTACCTTCGAAATCGAAGATAACCTTGTCGCCTTCTCGCCACATCGCACACTTGATCTTGTAGGGCCCCATGCCCATGCCGTCGTCGCAGAGGTAGTCTTCAAAGTACTGCTTCTTGGTCGGCACGGTGTCCTTGATCAGCCGGGCCATGGCGCGCTTGTTGCGATCGAGCAGTTCTTCGAGAGCTGAATAGAACAGGTCATCACCGAAGCGGTTGGCAATCTCGATGACGCGTTTTTCGGCCGTCCGGATCGCGGCCACGATGGCGTGGAAGTCGCTGCGGTTCCACTGCGGCATGCGGCAGTTATGCAGAATGAGATCCAGGATCTCGGTCTGCAGCACGTCTTTCTTGTAGATCTTCATCGGTGGAACGCGAATGCCTTCCTCGAAGATCGACTGTGCATCGGTCGGCATGCTGCCCGGCACCTTGCCACCGATATCCGTCATGTGACCGAACTGTGCGGCATAGGCCAGCAGCCGGCCATCCTTGAAGATCGGCCGCAGCAGCAGCCAGTCATTGGAATGGCTGACGGCACCATTGCAGGTATAGGGATCCGTCGTGAGGAACATGTCGCCCTCTTCGATGGTTCCGTCGTAAGCGGCCTTGAAGCCGTAGATGAAGCTGCCGAACTGGCCAACGACCATCTTGCCATCGACATTGGCAATCATCGGAAATTCGTCGTGCTGTTCACGAATACCGGGCGACATGGCCGTACGGAACAGCACGGTATCCATCTCCCACCGTGCGTTGGCCATGGAATTTCCGATGAGATCGAGCGAGATCGGATCGACATCCACTCGCTTGAACGGCCGTGGCTTGGTTTCAACAATTCTGGCTGGCATCTGGTTTGCTCCTGCGCTCTGGGCTGACTGGGGCTAAAGGTTTATCAGGCGGCGGGGGTGATGAGGATATTGCCCCAGTCATCCACCCTGCCCTTGTGTCCCGGAAGAATAAGGGTCGTCGAATCCATCTCCAGCACGATCGCTGGCCCGCTGATCACGTTTCCGGACTGCAGCTTCGAGCGGTCGTAAAGCGTGGCGTCCTGATCCTTGCCTTCCACGAAGATCTTGAGTTTTGCAGTTACTGCTGCCGACGGGCTTTCACCGCCCTTTGCGACCTTGGGCGCGCGAACATTGGTGGGTGCGCCCTGTGCAACGGCACGCAGATTCACCAGTTCCTTGTCGAGCGGCAGCGCAAAGGTGAACAACTGACGATGCATCTCATCGAAGCGCCCACCGATGACATCCAGCCCCTGGGTCTCAAACTCCTCGATCTCGAAATCGACCGTAAGCAGCAGGGCCTGTCCGCGATAACGGATATCGACCTGGTAGCTGGTTGTCTGTTCGGACTTGGGTATGCCTTCGTTATCCAGCGTCTTCGACGCCTGCTTTGCCAGGCCGCGGAAGATCTTCGTCACTTCCTTGACCGTCGTTTCACTGAAGCGCCGGATAAAGGTACGCGAGGCGTCATCGCGTACCCGTGTGGTGGCATCGCCATAGGCACACAGCACGCCCGGCCCTGGCGGAATGATTACCGGCCAGGACTTCATGAGCTTGCCGATGGCATTGGCATGCAGGGGGCCTGCACCACCGAATGCCATCAGTGCGAAGTCACGCGGATCGTAGCCTTTCTCGACTGAGACCAGCCGCAATGCGCCATACATGTTCTCGTTGACGATATCGATGATACCGGCGGCCGCCTGCTTGACGCTGAGCCCGAGCCCATCGGCGATGGACTTCACCGCTGCTTCTGCCAGGTCGCGCCGGATCTTCATGTCACCACCCAGACGCACTTCGCCTGTCGGCAGATAGCCGAGCACCACGTTGGCATCTGTCACCGTTGGCAACGCACCACCGCGGTCGTAAGCCGCTGGACCCGGCAGGGCCCCCGCGCTCTCAGGACCGACGCGCAGCGCCTTGGTCAGCGCCGGCACCTTGGCAATGGAACCACCACCAGCACCGACGGTACGCACGTCGACCGACGATGCGCGTACGGTCACGTCGCCCACCGTGGTTTCACGTCGCAGCTGGGCCTTGCCGTTTTCGATCAGACAGACGTCTGTCGACGTACCACCCATATCGAAGGTCAGCAGGTTCTTGAAACCGGCCTGCTTGGCTACCCATACGGCACCGGCCACGCCGCCGGCAGGACCGCTCATCAGCAGATTGACAGGCAGTGCCTCGGCCGCCTGTGCGGAAGTAAGACCGCCATCAGAGCGAAGAATATGCAACTGCACCTTGCTCATGGTCTTGCGCAGGTTCCTTTGCAGGTTGCGCACGTAGGTCTCAACCTTCGGACGCACATAGGAATTGGCAACCGTCGTGATGGTGCGTTCGTATTCCTGCATTTCCGGAACGATGTCATAAGACAGCGAAACGGGAATATCCGGCATGATTTCCCGTGCAATCTTGCCAACCCGCTGTTCATGATCCGGGTTTGCAAATGAATTGATCAGGGAGATCGTCAGGGCTTCGATGCCCTTCTTGCTGAGCGCCTTGAGGTCGCGGCGCAGCTTCGCCTCATCCAGTTTCCGGACCACCTCACCGCCTGCGCCCACGCGCTCGTCAGCTTCAATGGTGAGAGCCAGCGGCGCCATCGGCAGGCTCTTGTTGTAGATCACCCAGCCGCCCAGGCCGCCCGGCACGAGAGACCGTGCGATCTGCAGAACCTGACGGTAACCCTTGGTGGTTACCAGGCCAACCCTGGCGCCCGAACCGGTCAGCACCGTGTTCGTGGCAACCGTGGTGCCGTGCATGATGTGATGGATCTTGCCGGGATCGATCCCGGCGTTATCGCAAATCTTGGCGATGCCGTTCAGCACGCCGACCGATGAGTCGTGGGGTGTACTTGGCACCTTGGCTATAAAAATTTCCCCGTTCTGCTCATTGATGAGCAACAGGTCCGTGAACGTGCCTCCAACGTCAACCCCTAAACGGTAACTCATACGGCCCTCTCAGATTTTTCAGTGTGCATTGATCATTCCCGGGATCGCGACACAAGGCTGCGCGATACCTGAGCGTGTTTTGATTCTTGATATCCGGCTAGACAGCGCCGCCTGCTGCGCGGTTTTTTTCGGCAATCTGTGGAAATATGCCCGCCTTCGGCAGCATAGCTGGTGTACTGCGGCCCAACTGCTCCTGCAGCCATTGGCTGGTCGCAATAATTTTCTCCAGGGACACGCCGGTATGGATACCGGAACGGTCCAGCATGTAGAGCAGATCGTCAGTTGGAATATTACCGGTCGCTGCCGGCGCGAACGGGCAACCACCGATTCCACCTATGCTCGCGTCCAGCGATGCAACGCCGGCCACAAGCGCAGCCTGTGCATTGGCGATGCCGGTATTGCGTGTATTGTGAAAGTGGCAGCGGATCGGCACACCCGGCACGCGCGCCATCACGGCGCCAAGCAGATCGGTGACCTGGTTCGGAACAGCGACACCGATGCTGTCGGCAAAACCGAGTTCAATCGGGTCGCCTTCCATGACCTGATCGACCAGCTCCAGGACCCTCGCCACAGGAATCTCACCTTCATATGGGCAGCCGAAGGCGGAGGAGATCATCACGTTGGCACGTATACCGGCGGCTTTGGCCGCACGTGCAATGTCTATCCAGGCCTTGACTGATTCGGAAGTTGGCACGCCCTGGTTGCGCTGGTTATAGGTGTCACTAGCCACAACCGCCATGCCTATTTCATGGATACCGGTTACCTGCGCGCGTTCAAAGCCCTTGCGGTTAAGCACCAGGCCGATGTACGTCACGCCTTCGCGCGCCGGCAGGCCGCGGATCACGTCTTCTGCGTCAGCCATCTGTGGCACACGCTTGGGGTGTACAAAGCTGCTGACTTCGAGACGCCGGATACCGGCATCGAGTGCACGCGTGATGAACTCAATCTTCACGGCTGTCGGCAAAACTTCAGGCTCGCTCTGGAGCCCGTCGCGGGGTCCGACTTCAATGATCGATACGTGCTGTGCTTGCTGACTCATAGCCTTACAGGGCGGGTTAATTCCGCTATTCTATACGCCCCGGTTAGCGATACAAGAATAACGGTGATGACAAGCGAACAGAAAACTGGTGCGGGTCCACTTGCGGGACTGCGCCTCATCGAAATGGGTACGCTGCTGGCAGGGCCTTTTTGCGGGCAGTTGATGGGCGATTTCGGCGCCGAGGTACTCAAGATAGAGCCGCCCGGACAAGGCGATCCGATGCGCGAATGGGGTCGGGAAAAAGCCCACGGCATGTCCCTGTGGTGGCCGGTGGTGGGCCGCAACAAAAAGTCGGTGACCGTTAACCTTCGCGTCAAGGAAGGCCAGGAGATTGTCCGGCAGCTGGTCTCAAAAGCAGATTTCCTGCTGGAGAACTTTCGTCCGGGAACGCTCGAGCGATGGAACCTGTCTTTTGAAGAACTGCAGAAGATCAATCCGCGATTGATCATGATCCGCGTTTCGGGCTTCGGCCAGACCGGCCCCTATGCCAGCCGCGCCGGTTTTGGTGCCGTCGGTGAGGCCATGGGCGGATTGCGCTACGTCTGTGGTGATCCGTCTACGCCGCCCAGCCGCATGGGAATCAGCATCGGCGACTCACTGGCAGCAACCTTCGCCTGCATCGGCGCTCTCAGTGCACTGCACTATCGCGAGAAGACGGGCCAGGGGCAGGTTGTCGATTCCGCGATCTACGAAGCTGTGCTCAATATGATGGAGTCGCTGGTCACCGAATACGACAAGACAGGCTACATCCGCGAACGCACCGGCGCGATCCTGCCCAATGTCGCACCCTCAAACGTCTATCCGACACGGGATGGCGGCATGATCCTGATCGCTGCCAACCAGGACACGGTGTTCGGCCGGCTCGCCGAAGCTATGGGTCGACCCGAACTCGCCAGGGATGAGCGCTACGCAACACATACGGCCCGCGGTGCAGTGCAAACCGAACTCGATGATCTCATCGCCGACTGGACACGCACCATCGATGCGCTGGCACTCGAGGAATTGATGGACAAGTTCGGCATTCCCTCGGGCAAGATCTATCGCACGCCAGAAATGCTCGAAGACGCGCACTTCAAGGCCCGCCAGGCCATCGTCACTACCATGCATCCGAAGTTTGGCGAACTGCGTATGCAGAATGTCGCACCGAAGCTGTCGTCGACGCCCGGCGGTATACGCCTCCCGGCGCCGGAACTCGGCGAACACACCGACGAAATCCTCGGCAGCCTGCTGAACTTCGACGCGGCAAAGCTTGCGGCACTGCATGCACAAGGTGTGATCTGAGCGCGCAGATCGGCCCGATTGCCGGCGTCACGATCAGCACGCCGGATCTCGGCCAGACGGAGGCTGTCTACGCCAGTCATCTGGGCTATCGCGTACTCGGCATTGAATCAGTCAGCGCCGCGCAGGCAAGGCTGTGGCGTACCCCAGGTGCCGAAGGCCGGCGTTGTCTGCGCTTGGCACCTGCGGCGGGCGATGATTTCGTGTTCCGCTTTATTGAAACCCCGGCAGAGCCCGGTTACCGGGCCTTCAGCCGGCATGGCTGGAATGCGGTAGAACTCATCGTTGCCAGGGTTGATGCGCTCGCCTTGCGTCTGGCCGCCTCGCCCTTTGAAATCGTCGCCCCGCCGATGGACCTTTCCTTCTGTCCGGATATCCGCGCCATGCAGATCCGCGGCCCGGGCGGAGAAATCATCTACCTGACCGAATTCAAGAAGCAGGTACCGGGTCTCGATGCGCCACCCGCACGTTGTGAAGTTGACCGCGCCTTTATCGTAATTGCCTGCGGCTCCTCACTTGATGCCATGCAGGATTTCTACGCAACGCGCTTTGACGTTCCGCGCACACCAGCACTCGAATCGCGCGTGCAGACCATGGCACTGGAATTCGGTCTCTCGCGCGAACACCGCTTCCGGATTGCCGCGCTGCCGCTGGGCGGGAACTGTTACATCGAAGCCGATGAAATGCCAGCCGCAGCACGGCCGCTTCCAGCAGAGCAACACGAACTGCCGCCCGGCATCGCGATTGTCAGTTTCCTGGGCGTTCCGCAAGCGGGTACAGACGGTATCAACTGTATTCGCGGTGCTGCTGGTGAGCTGGTCGAAGTCATTCCGCGCTGATCGTTCAGCGCCGCTCTATCGCCATAGGCGCGCCTGCCCTTGTTCACTGCCGACACGACTGCCTTGTTGCTCTGGCTGGTACCGCTGCTGGCCATAACCGGTCTCATCGCTGGACTGCTCGCGGGCCTGCTGGGCATAGGCGGCGGTATCGTCGTCGTACCGGTGCTCTATTACCTGTTCGGTTATCTGGGCATAGACCCCAGCGTACGCATGCATCTGGCCGTCGGCACTTCGCTTGCAACCATCATACCGACCAGCCTGCGCTCGGTCCGCGCACATATACACCGCGGCGGCTTTGAGCCGGAGTTGTTCAAGGCCTGGGCACCCGCCGTCTTTGCCGGTTCGATCTTCGGCACCTGGCTGGCAACGCTGGCTGACTTCAGCGTACTGACCTCCGTTTTTGGCATCGTTGGAATGGTCATGGCATTGCAGATGGGCTTTGGCAATTCCAGCTGGCGACTGGGCACCAGCCTGCCGAGGGGACCTGCCAGCCTGGCCTTCCCGCTCATGATTGGCGGCCTCTCGGCGATGATGGGTATCGGTGGCGGTACGTTCAGCGTCCCGGCACTCACCCTGTTTGGCACCCCGATGCATCGCGCCGTGGGCACCGCCTCCGGATTCGGGTTGGTCATCTCAATCCCGGCAGCAGCGGGTTTCGCGATTGGTGGATGGAATATGCCGGGACTGGCGGCGTTCAGCCTGGGTTATGTCAACGTCCCTGGACTGCTGCTGATCGTGCCGATGACGGTGCTGGCCGTACCGTTGGGTGCACGTCTCGCACACACCCTGAGCCAGCATCGCTTGCGACAACTGTTCGCCATTTTTCTGGGCATCACTGCCAGCCGCATGTTGTGGGATGCGATCAAGGCCGCAATCGGCGCATAAGGAACGCCCGGGAGGCGATTCCTCAGATAGAGACCGAAAAGCGCAGCTCAAGGCTGCTGTCGAAGGCCACGCTGGCGCGATCACCGCGTCCGATCCTGAACTGGCCACCGCCAGACGACAGCGCAACGATATCGCCGGGACGGAACGCATAACTGGCAGACAACTGCGCCAGGGACTGAGCGGCATCCTGCACATTCAGGCTCGGCATACGGCCGCCGATGGCATGTGAATTGACTGTTAATGCTGCGCCGGGCAGGACCCGATCGGGCCATTCATCAAGCGTCGCAATACACGGACCGATCACGCAGGCACCCGGAAACTGCCGGTCCGCCGGATCAGCGTGTGACCAGGCAGAAAATCCGAGGTCGGCAACCAGCGTCACCGCAGCGATCGCTTTCGCTGCATCCTCAGCGGTAGCCGCATAAAGCGGGCGACCGAGCACCAGACCTGGCATGGCCAGACCATACAGCGGCTCATCCCGATTTGCCGACAGCGCGATGCGGGCATCGGGGCCAACGGTCGCATTCGGATTCTTGACGTAAGCCGCCAGGCTGCCACCCGCTTCACGACGAACCATCAGCAGCAGCCCAGGGCGCCGTATCGGTGTCATCAACTCGGTACCGCCTGCCGGCAGCAGGCGTCCCAAGGCACGCCACTGCTGACGCTGCGGCGCGCTCGCCGCATCGATCTCGGCAATGAGACGCGCCACATGTGCGGCACCCTCTTCGCCCTGGGCCAGTACGCTGACCACCGACTGTGGCCGCCACTGCGACGTACCGAGCGTGGCGCCAGCGGCCGCCAGATCGAGTATCTCACCAGAGGCCAGACTGACTGCGGGTCGCCCGCCTACCTCACGACTATCGAGTGTAACCAGGCGCATGACCAGTATCAGTCTCCGTTTTCGGCGACGGTAATTTCGAGGCCATCAAGCCCCGGCTCAAGTTCGATCTGGCACAGCAGACGGCTGTTGGCTCGCCGCTCCGTCGCCGAAGCCAGCATCGCATCCTCCATCTCTTCCATGGGCTTGAGCCGTGTCAGCCAGCTCTCCGCGATGTAGCCATGACAGGTGGCACATGAACACGCACCACCACACTCGGCCACAATGCCTTCTACGCCGTTATCGATGGCTGCCTCCATCGCCGAGTAGCCAGCGGGGGCCTGCACTTCGATGCGGAGACCATGCTTGTCGTGGAATATGACTTTGGGCATATCTGCGCTATCCCGGAAACTGGCAGAGCTCCCTGTGGAGCGGTTTCGCTCATTGTACGCAGCATCACGATTGTTCCGGCAATTTGCCTCGAGGTTGACAAGGCTGCGAGCTTAAAAGAACATTCTGGGATGCGGTTCTTCACGATCAGTGCGTCTTCTTTCGGTCTGTCCCTGCCCCTGGTGCTGCAAAGCCTGGGCGCGGGCGTCTGACTGGCTGATTTCCCCACGAATCACCAAGACCCCGCACCCGCAAGGTGGCGGGGTTTTTTCTTTTTGGCCAAGAATTATCCGTTGCATTTCCACTCAAACAATCATGGACAAAAACGGCAGGCCCCGGGTGGCCCGCTTCACCTGAGGCAGGGAGAGCAGCGATGAGTGTGCAAAGCCAGGATCGGGTGATCATCTTCGATACGACGCTCCGCGACGGCGAGCAGGCACCGGGCTGCAGCATGACCCTCAGCGAAAAGCTGCGGGTTGCAGCAGCGCTTCGCGACCTGCGCGTCGATGTCATCGAAGCGGGCTTTGCGGCTGCCTCACCGGGCGACTTCGATGCGGTCCAGGCGATCGCAACTGAAATCAGCGGACCGGTAATCTGCAGCCTTGCACGTTGTCATCCGAACGACATCGAACGCGCCGCGGCAGCCATTAAACCGGCGCAGCGCAGCCGCATTCACGTATTTCTTGCCACCAGCGAAATCCATCGCACCTACAAGCTGCACATGGCGAAGGAAGAGATTATTCGTCGTGCAGTCGAGGGTGTGCAGCTGGCAAAAAAATACTGCGAGGACGTAGAGTTTTCGGCCGAAGATGCATCGCGTACGGAACCCGCCTACCTGGCCGATGTGGTCGCGGCGGTGATCGCCGCTGGCGCCCGCACCGTCAATATCCCCGATACGCTCGGTTATTCGGTGCCCGAGGAGTTTGCCGCCCTGTTCAGCTATCTCCGCAGCCATGTGCCGGGTATCGACCAGATCATGCTTAGCGTGCATTGCCACGACGATCTGGGCATGGCGGTCGCCAACAGCCTGGCGGCCATTTCAGCCGGGGCACGCCAGGTGGAATGTACGATCAACGGCATTGGCGAACGGGCCGGCAACTGCTCGCTGGAAGAAGTCGTGATGGCCTTGCGCACGCGGGCAAATCACTATGGTCTTGAGGTCGGCGTCGAAACCCGACGCCTGTATCCGACCAGTCGTCTGGTGTCGAGCATCACCGGCATGCATATTCCGCGCAACAAGGCGGTGGTCGGCGAAAACGCCTTTGCCCATGAGTCCGGCATTCATCAGGACGGGATGCTGAAGCACGCCTCGACCTACGAGATCATGAACCCGGAAGATGTAGGCATCAGCAAGTCCAATCTGGTGCTGGGTAAACACAGTGGCCGGCACGCCTTCCGCGAACGCGTGCAGCAACTCGGCTTCGACCTGGATGACGAGCAGGTCAACGTGGCTTTTGCCGGGTTCAAGAAGCTTGCTGACCGGAAGAAGGACATGTTCGATGGCGACATCGAAGCAATCATCATGAACACAGGCGTACTGGCTGCTGATACGGATGCCAGCGGCCCCTGGGAGATGGTCGAACTGCATGTAACGGCCGGCACCGGCGCGATTGCCGCTGCGGCGGTGCGCATGCGCCACTCGGACGGTCGGACCGTCGATGAAGCTTCGGTCGGTGACGGACCGGTGGAAGCAGCCCTACAGGCGCTGGAACGAGCCACCGGCATCAGCCTCGACCTGAAGAAATTCGAGCTACACAGTGCCACCACCGGTGAAGATGCCCAGGGCGAAGTAACCGTCACCGTTAACGAAAATGGGCAGTCCCACCGGGGGCATGGTGTGAGCACCGACATCGTCGAGGCCGGCGCCCTCGCCTACCTCGATGTGATTAACCGTATCTGCCGGCAGAAACCGGGGCACACTGCACCGGAATCACCGATAAATGAAAATCTGGTACACCTCTGAACGCTTGCACAGGCTTAAAGCCGGAGAAATTGCATGGCTATCAAGACGACTGAATGGATCTGGTTCAACGGCAAGCTGATTCCGTGGAACGACGCACGGGTGCACGTCATGACCCACGCCCTGCACTACGGTTCCTCGGTGTTCGAAGGTATCCGTGTTTACCAGACGCCGGACGGTCCGCGGGTCTTCCGGCTGGCCGCCCATACGCGGCGCATGTTCGATTCGGCGCGCATACATCGCATCGAAATTCCCTGGACCGCTGATGTGATCAATGCGGCCTGCAAGGATGTCGTGACGCACAACAAGCTGGGCAGCGCCTATATCCGGCCAATCGCTTTTCGTGGCTACGGCGAGGTCGGCCTCGCGCCGCCGCCTGGACACCCGGTTGATGTCGCGGTTGCCGCCTGGGAATGGGGTGCCTATCTCGGTGCTGATGCGCTCGAAAAAGGCGTCGATGTCTGCATTTCATCCTGGCAGCGGGCTGCACCGAACACGATTCCGACGCTGGCCAAGGCGGGCGGTAACTATCTGTCGAGCACCCTGATCAGCCTTGAGGCGCGTGAGCGCGGCTTTGCTGAAGGCATCGCACTGTCGACCAACGGCACAGTCAGCGAAGGCGCCGGTGAAAACCTGTTCCTGATCCGTGACGGCTCAATCATCACCCCATCGACGACGGATTCGGTGTTGCAGGGCATCACCCGTGATGCGGTGATGACACTGGCGCGCGATCTCGGTATACCAATCCGGGAACAGGGCATACCGCGCGAGATGCTCTATGTCGCCGATGAGATCTTCCTCACCGGAACCGCCGCGGAAATCACGCCGGTCCGGTCGGTGGACCGGATCACGGTCGGCGCCGGCGCGCGCGGACCGGTCACGACCGCACTTCAGAACGCATTTTTCGGCCTGTTCAACGGACGCACTGCTGACAAGTGGGGCTGGCTCGAGTCGCTTGCTTAATTCAGGAATCATCACATGAGCGGTAAATCACTCTTTCAGAAAGTCTGGGACGACCACATCGTCGTACCCGAGTCGGACGATGCGCCGGCAGTTCTTTATATAGACCTGCACCTGACACACGAAGTGACAACGCCCGAGGCCTTCAATGTCCTGCGCTCTCGCGGCCTGTCTATCCGGCGACCGGATCTGACCGTTGCCACGCTGGATCACTCAACGCCGACGGTGCCGATTGCAACGCTCAAGGACCTCGATGCAGTCTCGGAACCCGCGGCAGCGGCGCAGATCCGCACCATGATCGAGAACTGCAAAAAAAATGACATCCGCATGTATGGATTTGGCAGCGATTTCCGCGGCATCGTCCATGTGATCGGCCCGGAACTCGGCGCCACGCAGCCAGGCAAGACCATCGTCTGCGGCGACAGCCACACCAGCACGCATG
>JBATNV010000060.1:0-15328 GCA_049290495.1 Gammaproteobacteria bacterium
GATTTCAGATCGACGCACAGGCTGCGCTTGTTGCGGTTGTACATCGGAAAGTAGCCGGCACCGGAGCCCGGCAAATGACGGGTGCTGTCGCCGGTAACCGGCTCGATCTTGATCACATCGGCGCCCATATCGGCGAGGATCAGCCCAGCCGCCGGGCCCATCACCATGTGCGTAAATTCGATTACCCGCACCCCTGCGAGGGGCAAACCCTGCGATCCTGTCATCACTGCGCCTTTTCCGTGTTATTTCTGTTGCCGGCGCCGGTATTCACCGGCAATCGGATACTGGATTATCCATCACCCCGGCCCCATATAGAATAAACACCTGCTTTAACAGGATTTCAGCATGTCCGGCACCAGCGATATCGACGTACTCGTCAGTGAAGTAGGCCCCCGTGATGGCCTGCAGAGCATCAGTTCAGTGATGCCTACTGCGGCGAAGAAGGCCTGGATCGCGGCCGAGGCAGCTGCCGGGGTGCGTGAGATTGAGGTCTGCTCGTTCGTTCCCGCCAAGCTCATGCCGCAGATGGCCGACGCCGCCGAAGTCGTGGCCTATGCGCGCACGATCTCCGGCCTGACGGTGCTGGCGCTGGTGCCCAACTTCAAGGGCGCAGAAAACGCCATCAACGCGGGGGCACACAAGATCGCACTGCCGCTCTCCGCCAGCGAAACGCACAGCAAGGCAAACCTGCGCAAGAGTCACGCTGAGGTGATCGAGGATGTGCGCCGGATCGCCGAGCTGCTGCGCAGTCTGCCTGCCGAGAACCGGCCCGGCTTCGAAGGCAACATCGCCACCGCCTTCGGCTGCACCCTCGAAGGCGTCGTGCCGGAAAGCAAAGTGGTCGAGCTCGCCGTGGCGCTCATGGAAGCCGGCTGTGAAGACATCGGCCTTTCGGATACCACTGGCTATGCCAACCCCACGCAGTTGCGACGCCTGATCCGCCTGGTGCGCGCAGCGGTGGGCCGGGACAAGCTCTCCAGCGTGCATCTGCACAACACGCGCGGCCTCGGTCTCGCCAATGCACTTGCCGCGCTGGAGGAAGGCATCACGACACTGGACAGTTCGCTCGGCGGTCTCGGCGGCTGCCCACATGCGCCCGGTGCCAGCGGCAATATCGTCACCGAAGACCTGGTGTTCATGCTCGATGCGATGGGCCTGCGTACCGGCATCGATCTCAACAAGCTGCTCGCGGTCCGGCAGATTCTGCGTGAGAGTCTGCCGGACGACGAGCTGTATGGTTTTACGCCAGACGCCGGGCTGCCCAAGGGCTATGGTCCCGGCGGCTGGGGAGTCACCTGACTGTCGCTCAGTACTTGAAGTTCATGTCGAGCTGGAGCCGGTCGTAGTCTTTCTCTGCGCCACGCTTCCCCCCCGTCTCGTTGATAAAGTAAGTCAGCCCCAGGTTCCACTTGTCGCTGAGCGCATAGGCGCCCTGCAGACGATGACCCTTGTGATCGGTCTTGCCGCCACCAAAATCCGAGTCGGTCAGTCCGGCGAACACCGCATCCGGCTCGAGGTCCTGCCAGGTATAGCCGAGCTGCCAGGTCCCCTTGGCCTTTGCTGCACCGAGCTGCGCCCCCGCAGCCCAGCCGGTATCAAACTCATCGGCATCGGTATTTTTCACATAGTTGGCAAAGAGACTTGCCGGCAGACCAGCGAGCTTGAAACCCAACTCGGCAAATCCCTCGATCTCCTCGTAGTTAAACAGATAGGTGTTGGTGATCGAATCGTAACTGTTGCCCAGGAAATTGGTGTCCGATCCGTAGAACGTTCCCTTACCCTTGGTATTGAAGTGGTAATAGCCTGCGCCGGCTGTGAGTTTTACGTCATCTGCAAGCGGAACCGCCGCGCCGAGCTGACCACCCCAGGTGAACTCCTTGTCATTCTTGCTGTCGCTTTCCAGCCAGAAGCCAATCGCATTGGCGAAGAACGGACCATTGACATAGTTGAGCCCGAAACCTTCGGGATTCCAGTCGCTGTCCCAGAGCAACGCTTGCTGGCCCGGCCGATACAGCAAGTTCTGGAACTTGCCGCCACTGACGGCCAACCCCTCCAGTGCAGTCCATTTGAAGTAGGCAAGACTGAGCGAAAAATTCTTGCTTGAGTTACCGTCACCCAGGGTCTGGTTGCCGGAAACCGGATCATTGTCCTGGCTCGTTGTGAGGCCCAGGCCAAGCTCCAGGTTGTCCTGCGGTTTGGCAATCAGCGCAAGGCGGGCACGAATCCGCGCGCGATTACGCTCTTCGGCCGCGTTCTCGTCGTCTATGTTCTCGTAGCGCAGACGGAGGTCACCCTTCAGGCTCAGCTTGTCAGTCCAGCTGGCCGCTGCCGGCGCGTTCACCGCGGGCCTCGCCGCAACGCGTGCGACAACCTGTTTCTGCTCCTCCACCTCTGTCTGCGTCTGTTGCGCATTCTTCTCAAGTTCAGCGATGCGCTTGTCCTGCGCCTCCAGACGCTGCAGAAGCTCCTGCACAACTTCATCCGAAACCGCAGCAAATGCGGTCGGCACGTTCAGCAACACGCCAATGGTCAGGGCCAGCAATAGACGTCTCATGGGGATACCTCGTCTGTTCACAATCTGTTGCACATCAGCGGAAAAGGCGCTCGCCTGCTCCACCCAACGCATGCAGTTTGCCGGGGTTTTGTTACAGGAGCGTGAAACATGAGCGACAGAAAAGCGCCCGGCCTCGTTGAGCCTCAGCCGAAACGGCCGGTCACGTAGTCTTCAGTGAGCTTGTGCGACGGATTGGTGAATATCTTGTCGGTGGGGCCGACTTCGATGATGCGACCAAGATGAAAATAGGCGGTACGGCTGGAAACACGCGCTGCCTGCTGCATCGAATGTGTGACGATGGCAATCGCGTACTTTTCTGACAGCTCGTCGATCAGGTCTTCAATGCGGGCCGTGGCAATCGGATCGAGTGCCGAACAGGGCTCATCCATCAGGATCACTTCGGGATTGACGGCGATGGTGCGTGCGATGCAAAGGCGCTGCTGCTGGCCACCCGACAGGCCAGTGCCCGGGTCATCGAGCCGGTCCTTGACCTCATCCACCAGTCCCGCGCGCTCGAGACTGCCGTAAACGATATCGTCGAGCTCGGCGCGATTGGCCGCGAGGCCGTGAATGCGCGCCCCGTAGGCAACGTTTTCATAAATCGACTTCGGAAAGGGATTGGGCTTCTGAAACACCATACCAACGCGGGCGCGCAGCATCACCACGTCGGTGCCTTTGGCGTACATATCCTCGCCATCGAGCCGGAAATCGCCGCTAACCCGGGCTGACTCGATGGTGTCGTTCATCCGGTTGAGGCAGCGCAGGAAGGTGGATTTTCCGCAACCCGAAGGGCCGATCAGCGCGATCACTTCATTGCGTCCGACATCCAGGCTGACATTGATCAACGCATGCTTGTCGCCATAGTAAACATTGCCACCACGGACACAGATCACCGCATTTTTTGCAGTGACGTCGCCTACCGTGTCAGGAGCGATGCGTTTGGCCTCACCAGGTACAGTAGCGGCGGCATTCACCGGCGGCGCAACGACATCCTGGGCCTTGTTCATTGTCAGCATTATTGGCAATCTTCCCTATGCGACGCTACCAGCGCCGCTCAAACCGGCTGCGCAGCCATACTGCCGTGGCATTCATCACCAGCAGAAAGGCAAGCAGCACCATGATGGCAGCCGAAGTGCGCGCCACGAAGGCACGCTCCGGGCTGTCCGCCCACAGATAGATCTGCACCGGCAGTGCCGTCGAGGGGCTCATCGGCCCGCCGGGCACATCGACGATAAATGCGACCATTCCGATCATGAGCAGTGGTGCAGACTCGCCGAGCGCACGCGCCATGCCGATGATTGCGCCAGTAAGCATGCCCGGCATCGCCAGCGGCAGGACATGGTGAAACACCATCTGCATCTGCGAGGCGCCGATTCCGAGCGCAGCCTCGCGTACCGAAGGCGGCACCGCCTTGATGGCAGCCCGCGAGGCAATGATCACCACCGGCAGCGTCATCAGCGTCAGCACGAGACCACCGACCAGCGGCGCTGAGCGCGGCAGGCCGAAGAAATTGATGAAGACCGCCAGACCCAGAAGGCCGAACACAATGGACGGTACCGCAGCGAGGTTATTGATATTGACCTCAACCACATCCACCCACCAACTGCGCCGGGCAAACTCTTCGAGATAAATGGCAGCGGCAACGCCGAGCGGAAAAGACAGCAGCAGCGTCACGAGCAGCATGAAGAAGGACCCTTTGGTCGCCCCCCAAATTCCTGCCAGCTCCGGCTCACGCGAATCACCGTTGGTGAAGAAATCCGTATTGAAGCGCAATTCGATACGGCCATCAGCCAGCAGCCGTTCGAGCCAGACGAGTTGCTGCGCCGACAGCCGGTTTGAAACGTCGGCGTCGCCTTTCCCGGACGCCCGTGCCTTCAGCCACAGGTCCACCTCACTGTTCAGCGGCAGCCACAAGGACTTCGCCTGACCGAGGATCTGCGGATCAGCCATGACGGCCTCGCGCAGGCCGAAGATTGCGCCCGCACTCACCAGTTGGTTCAGTTCGCGCTTTTCTGTACGGCTGACAGCTTCCGGTATCAGCTCCCGTAACGCGGACTTGATCAACAGCGAGTAATCGGCTACCGAAAGCACATCTGGATTGCGTTCACCGTCCGGATCGATCACTTTGGCGTCGAAATGAATATCGAACTGTATGAAACCCTGCCGGAATGCGCTGTAACCGTTGCCGATGATCGTGGCGAACAGAAGCAGCAGAAAAACCACGCCCAGACAGACAGAGAACAGCCCGTAGAAGCGGAACAACCGCTCTCTGCGATAGCGGCGCCGCAGACTCGCATCGACGCGCCGGCGCGTCTCCTCCGGACTCAGCTGACGACTGGCCCGGTTGTCACCGTCATCCGCCATCATTCGTACTGCTCCCGGTAACGACGCACCACCTGCAGGGCGATGATATTGAGGATCAGTGTCACGATGAACAGCATCAGGCCCAGCGCAAAGGCCGCCAGGGTTTTGGGGCTGTCAAATTCCTGGTCGCCGACCAGCAGTGTGACGATCTGTACGGTGACCGTCGTCACCGACTCCAGCGGATTGAAACTCAGATTGGCCGACAGTCCTGCAGCCATCACCACGATCATGGTTTCGCCGATCGCGCGCGACGCAGCCAGCAGCACACCGCCAACGATACCCGGCAGCGCGGCGGGCACCACCACCCGCTTGATCGTTTCCGAGCGCGTCGCGCCCAGCGCAAAGGAGCCATCGCGCATCGCCTGCGGCACCGCATTGATGGCATCGTCAGACAACGAGGACACAAAGGGAATGATCATGATGCCCATCACCAGGCCCGCACCCAGCGCCGCTTCCGAGGCTACTTCCAGCCCCAGTTGCTGACCCGCGAGGCGGATCATCGGCGCAACCGTCAGCGCAGCGAAATACCCGTAGACCACCGTAGGAATACCGGCCAGCACCTCCAGCACGGGCTTCACGATGCGGCGCAGGGCCGGGCGGGCATACTCGGAGAGGTAGATTGCAATCATGAGGCCGATCGGCACCGCCACCAGCAGCGCGATACCCGAGATCAGCAAGGTACCAACGAACAGCGGCACGGCACCGAAGGCGCCAGAAGAGCCCACCTGGCCGGCACGGATCGCTGTTTGCGGGCTCCAGCTGAGTCCGAACAGGAATTCGCTCACCGGCACCTGCCGGAAGAACCGCAGCGCTTCAAAGCTCACCGAGAGCAGTATGCCGATCGTGGTTACGATGGCGAGCAATGAGGCGAGGATCAGCATCAACTTGACCACTGTTTCAACGCGGTTACGCGCGCGGAACTGCGGGCGCAACTGAAACCATGCCAGCGCAAAGCCGCTGAACGACAGTGCGATGACAAGTCCGGACAGTATCTTCCGCGACGACTCGCGCAGACTGTTGTAGAGATCAGCAGAAACCGCGAATTCCGCACGGCGGCTCTCATCGGACATCTGTCCGGCAGCGAGGTTGCGGATATCGTTCAACGTCAGGCCCAACTGTGCTTCCGGCTGGTTGCGCAGCGCCTCTGGCAGTGATTGAACCACCCGCGCGGTGATAAGCGAATCGCTGAATGCTGCCCACATCAGCAGCAGCGCGATCCCGGGCAGCACTGCGCCGATTGCCGCGTAGTAGCCGTAGTACTTGGGTAAAGAATGCAGACTGCGTATACCGCCCGCAGGACGCGCCAGCGACAGCGCCCGCTGCCGCCCCAGAAAGAAGGCAGCGAGCACTATCGCGGCAAGAATCAGCAGCAGCGTTGGCAGACGCACCACAAACTACCTGGGCAACGGCATGGTGACCAGCTTGTTGACCGTCTCCACCACCGCCCTGTATTCGGCAGGCGGCAGAGGCACGAGTCCGCGATCGGCCAGATAACCATCTTCTCCCATCGCTTTCTGGCTGGTAAATTCCTTCAGATATTCAGCGACACCAGGGATCGAACCGACGTGCGCCTTCTTGACGTAGAAGAACAGTGGCCGCGACACCGGATATTTACCGCTCGCGATGTTCTCAAAGCTCGGCTCCACGCCGTCAATCAGGGAGCCCTTCACCGAATCGGAATTCTGCTCAAGAAAGCTGTAGCCGAAAATTCCCACCGCATTCCTGTTTGCCTTCAGCTTCTGCACGATCAGGTTGTCGTTCTCGCCGGCTTCAATGAAGCGACCGTCCTCACGAACCGTGTGGCAGATCTGCTTGAAGCGGCTTTCATCCTTGTCCTTGATAGCCTTGATCCACGGGAAGGACTTGCAACCGCCTTCCATGGCCAACTCCACGAAAGCATCACGCGTACCGGAGGTCGGCGGCGGACCGAGAACCTCGATAAACTCAGCCGGGAGTTGCGGGTTGACGTCTTTCCAGGTCTTGTAGGGATTCGCAATGAGCGCCTGCTTGCCCTTCGGGTCAGGCACCTGTTTGGCCAGCGCAAGCCAGATATCGCGCAGACTGACATTCAGGCCGGGCGCTTTCACCGATTCGGCCAGCACGATACCGTCATAACCGATCTTGACTTCGATGATCTCCTTAACGCCATGAGCCACACAATCCTGCAGCTCAGCCGGCTTGATGGCCCGCGAACTGTTGGCGATATCCGGATACTGCACGCCGACGCCGGCGCAAAACAGTTTGATGCCGCCACCGGAACCGGTGGACTCGACTTTAGGGGTCTTGTACTTGCCGGTCCCACCGAAGCGCTCGGCGACGACCGTCGCGAAGGGATAAACGGTCGATGAGCCGACGATGCTGATATAGCTGCGCGCGGCCTGCGACCAAGCCACCCCTGATATCGCTGCAGTTATTGCCCCGCTCGCCAGCAGAATCAGGGTCTTGAGTGATCGTTTCATATGGACCTCCGGGGTCATGGCTGTATTTGTGACCCGATGGAGTCTATGCAGCAATTGTTGCGGCTTTATTTCAGGTGGAACCCGGGCGGTCAGCCTTGGCCGCATCGATCTCCTGACGCACTACCTCACGCTCCGTATGCCGTATGTCCCGGCCATGCACCAGATAGACCACATACTCGCCAATATTCTTGGCGTGATCCCCGATGCGCTCGAGCGCACGGGCTGCCCAGCTCACATCCATGAACCGCCGGATGGTCCTCGGATCCTCCATCATCAGGGCGATGCACTGCCGGGTGATCTGGTCGTATTCCTCATCGACCAGCTTGTCCTCTTCGATAACCGCGAGTGCATCATCAACATCCATGCGCGAGAAGGCATCGAGCGCATCGTGGAGCATGGTTTGCACGTGCTCGCCGAGCGCCTTCAGTTCGCTGTAGGACGCATGAGGCTCACGGTCTGCAGCCATATGCGAGGCCAGGTAGCCTATCTTGGATGCCTCATCGCCGACCCGCTCCAGGTCAGTGATGATCTTGATCACCGTAACGATCAGGCGCAGGTCGGCCGCCGCCGGCATGCGGGTTGCCAGCAGCTTGCTGCACTCTTCATCGATGGATACTTCGAGCCGGTTGATCTTGAAATCGTCGCTGGAAACCCGCAGGCCCATCTCGCTGTCACCGGAGGTGATCGCCTCCACGGCCGTATCCAGATGTTGCTCGACCAGGCCACCCATGTGCAGCACCTCGCTGCGCAGATGCTCCAGCTCCGCATTGAAGCGACGGGAAATATGATGACTGAAACTTTCGGATTCCATGGCCTTGCTCCTGCGCGTGGACACAACTGCTGAGACTATCAGGATGGCGCGAGCCGATCCCGGGGAAAATGACAGATAAAGCTGCTGCCGTGGCCGAGCCGGCTGCGGATCTCAAGATCTGCATCGTGCCGGCGCAGTGCATATTTCACGATCGACAGACCAAGGCCGGTGCCGCCACTCTGCCGTGCACGCCCACCGTCGGCCCGGTAAAAACGCTCGGTAACCCGCGGAATATCCGCCTCGGACATACCGATACCGGTATCCATGACGGCCAGGTGGCCGCCCTCCTCGTCGACCGTCCAGCTGATCG
This sequence comes from Gammaproteobacteria bacterium, assembly GCA_049290495.1. Taxonomy (GTDB): domain Bacteria; phylum Pseudomonadota; class Gammaproteobacteria; order Steroidobacterales; genus SHZI01. Next base: position 8,499 of record JBATNV010000060.1, read on the forward strand.
TCACCTTGCCTTCGGCCGGCGTGTAGCGCGCGGCATTGCTCACCAGGTTCGACACCACGGACCGGAGTTCAGTTTCCTTGCCGAGCAGATTCACAGCACTGTTGAGCTGTACCTCGATCTGTTCGGGGTGCCCCTGCAGGCTCAGCACTTCACGCCGGGCAGCCTCGACCAGCCCCGACACGCTGACCACCCGGTCCCTGGTCACCGGCTCGCCAGACTCGAGCTTTGACAGCTGCAGCAGATCCTCGACCAGCCGGAACATGCGCTGCACCTGGTCCTGCATGACCTGCACCGGCTGCTGCCAGATCGCCGGCTTCTGCGGATCGTCCGCCAGCGTATCGAGATAGCCCATCATTACGGTCAGCGGAGTACGCAGCTCATGCGATGCATTGGCAACGAAATCCCGGCGCACGCGCTCGATCTTTACCCGCTGGCTGACATCGCGAATCAGCAGCAGCGTCTGGTTGGGCCCGTAGGGAATCAGACGGCAGGACAACCAGGTATCGCCACCTGCCGGCGAGGGAATTTCGACGGCGGGACGCTCCCCCGGACTGCGCAGATAGGCGACGAAATCCGGGTGCCGCAGCAGGTTCTCGATGCGCTGGCCCCGGTCACCACGCGCCTTGAGATCCAGCAGCAACCTTGCAGCCGAGTTGTAGTTCAGGATTTCGTGCTGCGCGTTGAGTATCACACCGCCGTCCGGGAACGCTTCGGTCGAAGCACGCAGCTCCTTGACCAGCCGGCGAAAACGCTTGCCCCGCCGCTTTGCTCTGGTCTTGATGAACTGGATTTTGGCGAAGACCTGCGGCCAGAGGCCCTCACCATCGGGAATGTCGGCTATCGAACCGCTTGCCAGCCAGCGCTCAAGCCGATAAAGGTTGTAGAGATGCCAGCCGAGAGCAGCCAGTGCGACGATCAGCATGCCGAGGACAGGACTGTCGTAGATCAGGCCGACCAGCGCACCCGCAAGCAGTGCGAGTGCGAGGCGAAAAAGTGTCCAGCTCCAGATCCTGGGCATCAGCAGACCGAGAAGCGGTAACCGGCACCGCGAACAGTCTGCACGTAATGGTCTGCCGCGAAGTCCTCCAGCACCTGGCGAAGGCGCCGGATATGCACATCGACCGTACGTTCCTCGATGTAAACGTTCTGGCCCCAGACCTTGTCGAGCACCTGCATGCGGCTGTAGACGCGATCGGGATTTTCCATCAGGAATTTCAGCAGACGATACTCGGTCGGCCCGAGCCCGACCTCGCGGTCTCTTACATACACGCGATGGCTGACCGGATCGAGACGCAACTCACCCGCCACCAGCGGTTCATCGACAGCCGGCGCTGAGCGACGCAGCACGGCCTGGACCCGCGACAAGAGTTCGCGCGGGGAAAAGGGCTTGGTGATGTAATCATCGGCACCGCTGTCGAGGCCGAGTACCCGGTCGCGCTCCTCAGCCCGGGCTGTCAGCATGATGACCGGAATCCCCCGGTTGGCGGGTTCACGCCGCAGGGTACGGATCAGCTCGAGGCCGCTCGAGTCCGGCAGCATCCAGTCCACAAGCAACAGGTCCGGACGCAAGTCCGCAACCTGCCGGCGGGCACTCGCCGAATCGCAGGCTTCATGGACTTCAAATCCGGCCCGGCCCAGATTAAATACGAGCATCTGCCGGATCGGCAGCTCGTCCTCAACCAACAGAATCCTGCGTGCGCTCATAGCCCCTGACCACGACAGCCTGGCGGGCATTTGAGCATGGTTTTATTACAAAGCCGTGTCACCCTCAACACACAGCATCGTTGACGACAGCTCAGGACTACTGCGCTGCGCCAGTCTCCTGCTTCAGATACGCGATCACGTTGGCGCGATCTTCGGGCTTGCGCAGGCCGACGAAGACCATGCGCGTGCCGGGAATGAAATCGCTGGGCCGGAGCAGGAACTTGTCCAGCGTTTCAGCAGACCAGACCACCCCCGAGGCGGTCATCTGGTCGGAGTAGGAAAATCCGGGTGCGAGTCCGGCCTTCCGGCCAATCACACCGTGCAGGTTTGGTCCGACCTTGTTTGGCCCGCCTGCTTCCAAGCTATGGCAGGCGCGGCACTGCAGAAACACGATCTGGCCCTTGGCCGGATCTGCGGCGGCGATCAGTGCGTTGATATCGTAGCTGTCGGTTGCGACAACCGGCGTTGCGGCGCTGTTGCCCGCGACCGGGGCACTATTGACCTGCTGACCACAGGCCGTCATCAGCGTACCCATGCCGAGTACTGCAAGCGTAAATCGAAGGCTGTGAAGCATCTCTTTATCCCTTTATCAGTTGACCAGTGCTCAGCTTGTTGAATCAGTTGCAGCGCCATTATCGCGCATCAGGCCCGCTGCGCGATGGATAGCCTTGCGGATGCGCGGATAAGTGCCGCAGCGACAGATATTGGTGATCGACTGGTCGATGGCCATATCGTCCGGATCAGGCGTGGTTTGCAGGAAAGCGCTGACGGCCATGATCATGCCAGGCTGGCAGTAACCGCATTGCGGCACCTGCTCGTCGATCCAGGCCTGCTGAACAGGATGCAGCCGATCCCCGCTGCTGATCCCCTCAATCGTGGTGACCGCCTTGCCTGCTACCGCAGCAACAGGCAGCACGCAGCAGCGCGCCGCAACGCCGTCGATATGGATCGTGCAGGCACCGCAAAGCGCTATGCCGCAGCCGTACTTGGTACCGGTGAGGCCAAGCGTATCGCGCAACACCCACAGCAGGGGCATGGCCTCGGGGACATCGGCTTCCACAGCGGAGCCGTTGAGCGTAAACCTGATCATTGCAGCTGCAGCCGGCGCTCAGGCCGTCGCACCCCTGGCCGGATTTGCAGTCAACATGGCTGGATATTCCTTTTCGGCACGCTGACGGTAGCTGGTCGGCAACTCGTCGATGGACTGAAGTTTCGCCCCACCCGCATGCCAGACGATATGACCTTGCCGGTCGCCCATGTCCATCCATTTGAGCCACGGCATATGCACGGTCGAGCTGAATACCACCGGCACGCTGTCGAGGCGCGCATTCAGGAAATCCTTTTGACTGGCAAACATGGTCTGCTGCTGCCAGCGCGGTGGCGGCATGCCGGGCGGATAGCGCGTCCAGTTGTGCAGCCAGACCATATCGCGCGCGAAAGTCCAGTCGAGAACCAGCGGTTGTTCCGGCAGCTGGTCAATCATGCGGCTGAAGCGGATACCCTTCACCGAATAGTTGAAACCGCGGCCTGCCCCGCCACCCTGCACAGCCGGCAGGACCTGGCTGGTGCTTCCGGTATAGGGGTTCTTGAACTCCGACAGCGGCGCACCGGTGTCAACATCGTGAAAAAAAGTCAGTGTGTTGCCGATCAGCTCATAGGCACCATCCGGCAAGTGACGCATCCAGTACAGCTCCATGCCCTGGAACTTGACGAGTGGCCGCGGATGTTCGCCGGCCACCACGCCGAGGATTGTGCCGTCATACCACCACGGTACGTCGCGCTCCTCAAGGCTCGCCGTCATACGGACCAGCGCACGCAGATTGTTGTCCGGCAAGGCCAGATCCGGAGCACGCGCCGGGGGATCGCCAGCCACTCCTGGCAATGCCGCACTGCTGGCGCCGAGCGCCAGCAGACCAAGACCGGTAGTGAAGGATCGGCGCGTGACTGATGCATGCATATCTTTACTCACCACCTAGACCAGTGGACGATTCGCCGGAGCCGCCTCAGGCTGCGATTCTTGCGGCCAGTAATCGCGCTCCTACAGGCCCAGCGCGCCGGGGTTCATCAGGTTTTTCGGATCGACCGACTGCTTCAGCTCGCGCAGGACGCGCGCTGCTTCAGGATTGCGGCCGCGCATGTACGGATAGGACTTGCCGACCTGCATGTGTACGCCGCCGACCGTCGCGAAGATGTCGTTGATTTTCGCGCGCAGCTCGCGCACCAGCGCCCGACCTTCCGGATTTGCCGGATACTCAGGCAACGTGCCCAGATATTCTTTGGGCAGAAAACGCGTATGGAAGGAAGTGCGATCGTCCTCCCAGTAGAACACCGGCTCGTAGAGAAAGACGTGGGTATTGATGGTCATGTACATTGCGCCCTTCTCGACCTTCGCCTTGCGCATGCGCTCGGCATTCTCGGCGTAGAGCTGCTGCAGCTTCAGGTAAAACTCCTGCGTCTTCGAGAACGGCAGAAGCCCGTGCTGCGGCACCCAGCGCTCGCCTTTGGGCCCGAGGATCGGATAGAGCGGAATGAAGGGCATGGCACGGATCACCGTCGGCATGGTGTTGGCCGTTTCCGTACCGAAAGGTTTCATCGCGTCGCGGATCAGCGCGAGCTTGGCATTCACCTCGGCCTGGCAAACCCCCTCGACGGTGTAGTGCGCCGAGTAGTTGTAGCCGGCCAGGAAGCGCTTGCCGGCGATCGCCATCTTGAGCAGACGGAAGCCTGCCTGCACCGGATTGCGCGCCGTTTTTGCTACGGCCCAGGCAGCGCCGAGCGCATCGCTGGCGTTGGTCTTGCTGAGCTGGCCCTGTTGCAGCTTCGGATCGAGACCGAAGTTGTCGGCGGTCACGCCCTCGCGGGCAGCGGCGGCCATACCGCCTGACATGTTCTCGAAGCTGTCGAAACCGAAAGATGCCGCACCAGAGAACGGCGGGGTCTTGATCAGCCGCAGTGAGATACGCGCCTTGAAACCCAGTGCGCCGGCATCGCCCGTGAACAGGCCAGTGAGGTCGGGTCCATACCAGCGGAAAAACGGCACGCCGTTCACCGCGGCACCCGAACTGGTCCTCAATATCTCGCCATTCGCCAGCACGATATCGAAACCCAGCACGGCATCGGCCGACACGCCGTAATTGCCGGAACCCAGGCTCGCGCTGTTCTGGGACATCGAGCCGCCAACAGTCGCCTTGATGCCGGAAAACGGACCCCAGAACGTCGTGCGCAGACCCTGCTTCGCGAGTTCCTGCCACAGCTCTGCCCAGGTCAGGCCTGGCTCAACGATGACATACATGTCGGTGGCATTGATTTCGACGATGCGGTTCAGCCGGGTAGTATCCAGCAGTATCGAATTGGCCGTGGTCGGCAGATAGCCATCGGTGTAGGAAGCACCACCGCCGCGCGGCACGACCGCAACACCGGCCGATGTAATCGTCCGCACAGCCTTCTGCAGCTCATCGATGGTTGCGGGCTGCACCACCGCCAGCGGAGTCTCCAGCTGGTTGTAGACGTCCATCGCATAGAACGAACGATCAGCATCGCTGGTGAGCACATTCGGCTGACCGACGATCGCAGCGAGATCGCTAAGCAGGTTGCTGGCAGACATTAAAAAGGACTCCTGGAGCTTCAGATCAGGGACCGGGCTAAAGTGAACCGGCCGGGCAGGCCCGCTAGCCTACGGCCCCGTACACCGGTTTGGGAAGAAGGTCGTGCGGCTCGCGATCACTCTTTGGTCACCGCCGGACGCGAATACACCGCCATTAACTCGGCTACACCGAGGGAATTGGCCATGACGTTGAAGCCGACAAAGGCCGCCGTGGCAGTCGGCGGCAGATCCAGCTTCTCAACCTTCAGCGCGTAGAGACGGAAATAGTAACGGTGCGGCTTGTCGCCCGCCGGCGGGCACGGACCGCCGTAGCCTGCCGCCCCGAAATCGGTGTTGCCCTGCACAGCACCGATCGGCATCAGGCCAGCGGCCGGATCTCCAGCCTTGCTGACCAGCGCATTCACCCGCGCCGGAATGTTGTAAACCACCCAGTGCCACCAGCCGCTGCCGGTCGGCGCATCCGGGTCGTAGACCATCAGCGCAAAGCTCTTCGTACCATCCGGCGCATGGCTCCAGCTGAGTGCTGGCGAGATGTTGCCGCCGCTACAGCCAAAACTGTTGAATACCTGCGGCAGCCGGATCGGCGTGCCAGGTATCAGGTCGGGGCTCGACAGCCTGAAGGCTGGCGCCGCGTCTTCAGCCAGGGCAGTGCCGAGCGTCAGGCTGGTCAATGCGATCAGGGTCGCGGTTATCGAACGCAGCATGGCCATACTCCATATATAGGTCCGGCTCACAGGGTACATTCAGTGCCTTCCGGTCTCAAAGCTCCGGCGTATCTGCTCCAGCGCTTCAGGGTTGGAGAGCGCCGCGAGGTTGGGCACCGGCTCACCGTGCAGGATCGCGCGCACCGCCAGCTCAGCCAGCTTGCCGCTGCGTGTACGCGGAAGGTCGGTCACCTGCAGGATTTTCGCCGGCACATGCCGCGGCGTAAGCGTTTGCCTGACAGCCAGCCCGATCTTCCCGCACAGCGCTGCATCCAGCACGAGTCCGTCACGCAGGACCACAAACAGCACGATGCGCTCGTCGCCGTTGGCGCGCTCACCGACGGCCAGGCTCTCCAGCACTTCGGGCACTACCTCAACGGCACGATAGAGTTCTGCTGTGCCGATACGTACTCCGCCGGGATTCAGCACCGCGTCGGAACGGCCATGGATGATGAAGCCGCCTGACCGCGTGCGCGCAGCGTAATCACCGTGCGCCCACACGCCGGGAAAACGCTCGAAGTAGGCTGCGCGATAGAGCCGACCATCAGTATCGCCCCAGAAGCCGAGCGGCATTGATGGGAACGGCTTTTCGCAGACCAGTTCACCGCAGCCTTCGGTCAGCACATGGCCCTCTGCGTCATAGATCTCCACCGCCATACCGAGCCCTGCGCATTGCAGCTCACCGCGCTGTACAGGCAGCAGCGGATTGCCGAGCATGAAGCAGGAGATGATGTCGGTGCCGCCAGAAATCGAAGCGAGGTGCACGTCGGCCTTCACCCGCTCATACACGTAGTCGAAACTCTCCGGCGCCAGCGGCG
>JBATNV010000061.1:0-100658 GCA_049290495.1 Gammaproteobacteria bacterium
TGGCGGCGGCGGCGGTCGAGACGGCGGTGGCCGTGGACCGCGTGGACCGCGTTACTGACAATTGCATACGACGACCGGGAACCCCGGTCGCAGTTAGTGCCTGATCAGGACGGTTCCTGAAAATGCCCGCCGACTTCAGTCGGCGGGCATTTTTATTTCTGGATTGGTGGGCCCGCCAGGACTTGAACCTGGGACCAACGGATTATGAGTCCGCCGCTCTAACCAACTGAGCTACAGGCCCGATCAAGGGCAGCGGCAATTCTAGCAGTAGGCGCACCGATTGGCCCAAGGCTTGGTCCGGGCGCTACACTGCTGGCGATAAACGCAATACAGGAACAGCGCATGGCTCGCCGCACAGCAGATCTTCCGCCACTGGCCGGCATTCCGCACATGGTGCGCGAGTTGCGCTATCAGGAAGTAATGCGGCAGGGCGTCGGTCTGGCCCTGATGCCGATATTCGCATTCTTTTCAGCCCCTGTGTCTGCAGGGTATTGGTTAGGGGTGATTTGCGTGGCAGCTGGTTCCCTGTTGCGCGTTTATGCCTCGGGTTTCATCGTCAAGAACAAGCAGCTGGCAACTGATGGGCCGTATTCACTGGTCCGGCATCCGCTCTATACGGGCAATTTGCTGATCCTCATCGGCTTTACGGTGGCCTGCGGGCGCTGGTGGGCGCCTCTGGCCGCTGTGGCTTTCTGGTGGTTTTACTATCCCGTAGCAATCCAGTATGAGGATCGCAAGCTGCAGCGTATTTTTGGCGAGGTATGGCAGAGCTGGAGCGCTACGGTGCCAGCCGTGATTCCCCGCAGACTGATCCCGCATGGGCCGGCCAGTTGGTCACTGATGACTTCGCTGAGGCAGAACCTTGAACCGGTCGTGCTGGCGTTCACGTTGATGTGTATTGCCTGGATCGGTATGCGGGTCTGATGCTTCCCTTCAGTCCTGCGGAGCGGCCGGTCTGATGGTGCGAACTGAGCGCTTCCTGAGCCGCGGTTACCAGGGTGTTGTCTATCTGCGCGACACCGGTACGGGCCCGGTCGTCGTCAAGCAACCGATGGGGCGGGGGATTGCGCTCTGGCTGCGCCGCGTGATGTTGCGCAGGGAGTTTGCAGCCTATCAGCGTCTGGACGGCGTCCCTGGTGTGCCGCGCTGTTTTGGCGTGGACGCGGATGGAAGCCTTCTTCTCGAGTTTCTTGAGGGTGAACCTTATCGTGAAACGGCCGCAGCCCTGCGTGATCGCGACCGGTTTTTCAGCGAGCTGCTTCGATCCATTCTTGCCGTGCATGCAGCCGGAGTGGCGCATGCAGATCTCAAGCGGCGAGGCAATATCCTGATCAGTCCGGAGGGCTGTCCCGTACTGCTGGATTTTGGTTCGGCGGTGCTGCAGAGCAGGCGCGGTGGCTGGTTAAATGGCCTCCTGTTCCGGCAGGTCTGTCGTATGGACCTGAACGCCTGGGTGAAGCTGAAGTACCGGCGTCGCTATGATCTGCTTACAGTCGAGGATAGCGGTTACTACCACCCGACCAGAATGGAATCGGTGGCGCGCGTGATCCGTCGCCTGTGGCGCAAGATGAGCGGCCGGCAATTGCGCAAGGCGCGGCGTCGGCGTCGTACGCCTCGCTGAGGGGATGCCTGTGAGTTTTGTATCCGCACTCCTGAATCTGCTGACGTACGCATTCGTGTTCGCGTTTGTTGCCGGCGTGCTGGCGGTCGTCGTCATGTACGTCATCGACATCACGCAGACGACGCATGCAATCCGGCGCAACTTCCCGGTTGTTGGCCGCTTTCGTTACGTTTTTGAGAACCTCGGCGAGTTTTTTCGTCAGTACTTTTTTGCCATGGATCGGGAGGAACTACCGTTCAATCGGGCCGAGCGTGCCTGGGCCTATCGGGCTGCGAAAGGTGTGGACAGCACCGTAGCCTTTGGTTCTACCCGCGATCTCCGTCCCGTCGGTACGCCGATCTTCGTCAATGCGCCATACCCGTCGCTCGAGGAAGATGTCCGGCAGCCCTCCGCAGTGACGATAGGACCCTATTGCCGGACACCCTATACCACTGACCGGTTCTTCCACATCTCCGCGATGAGTTTCGGCGCGATATCCAGGCCCGCTGTGCAGGCGCTGTCGCAGGGTGCGAGAGCAGCAGGTTGCTGGCTGAATACCGGCGAAGGCGGTCTTGCGCCTTATCACCTGGAGGGTGGGGCGGACATCGTGTTTCAGATGGGCACAGCAAAATATGGCGTGCGTGACGCTGCCTGCCGGCTCGACGATCAGCGGCTGCGAGAGGTGGCGGCGCACACACAGGTACGCATGATCGAGATAAAACTGAGTCAGGGCGCAAAGCCGGGTAAGGGTGGAATTCTTCCGGGTGACAAGGTGACGTCGGAAATCGCCGCTATTCGCGGCATCCCGGCCGGCCAGGATTCACTGAGCCCGAACCGCCATGTTGAGATCGGCAGTAACGGCGAGTTGCTCGATTTCATACACCGGGTGCGCGAGATCAGCGGCAAGCCGGTCGGCTTCAAGACGGTCATCGGTTCGACCGACTGGCTCGACGAACTGCTGCAGGAAGTCGGTCGTCGCGGCATCGATAGTGCACCCGACTTCATCACCATCGATTCCGGCGATGGCGGCACAGGGGCTGCGCCCATGGCCCTGATCGACAACGTTGGTCTGCCGATCCGTGAGAGCCTGCCGCTGGTCGCCGACCTGTTGTCCCGGCATGGCTTGAAAGATCGCGTTCGGCTGATTGCCAGCGGCAAACTCACTACGCCGGCAAACGTTGCACTGGCACTGTGTGCCGGTGCGGATTTCGTGACCTCTGCGCGGGGGTTCATGTTTGCGCTTGGCTGTATCCAGTCGCTCCGCTGCAACAAGAATACCTGCCCGACCGGGATTACTACGCACGATGAGCGACTGCAACGCGGCCTGGTCCCGGAAGACAAGGCCAGCCGCGTGATGCGCTATCAGCAGAATATGGAAAAGGAAGTGAACATGATCGCCCACTCCTGTGGTGTCGCCGAGGCGCACCAGTTGCGCCGCCAGCACTGCCGGATCGTGCAGGGCAACGGCCGTTCGATTCCGATCAGCGAGATATATCCCGCCTGAGCACACCACCCGGCGTGCCCAGACGGAGGTCGGTCAGTCTTCGATCAGGAAGCTACGCAGCTGGTCGCTGCGCGAAGGATGGCGCAGCTTGCGCAGCGCCTTCGCCTCGATCTGCCGGATGCGTTCGCGGGTTACATCGAACTGCTTACCGACCTCTTCGAGCGTATGGTCGGTATTCATGTCGATGCCAAAGCGCATACGCAATACTTTCGCTTCACGCGGCGTCAGGCCGGCGAGTACGTTGTGTGTGGTTTCCTTGAGGCTCTCGATCGTTGCTGCCTCAATCGGTGAGAACACTGCGGTATCTTCGATGAAATCGCCGAGATGCGAGTCTTCGTCGTCGCCAATCGGGGTTTCCATCGAGATCGGTTCCTTGGCGATCTTGAGTACCTTGCGAACCTTGTCCTCCGGCATGTCCATGCGGACAGCCAGTTCTTCCGGTGTCGGCTCGCGGCCCATCTCCTGCAGCATCTGCCGGGAGATCCGGTTGAGCTTGTTGATCGTTTCGATCATGTGCACCGGGATACGGATTGTGCGTGCCTGGTCGGCGATAGAGCGGGTGATCGCCTGCCGGATCCACCAGGTTGCATAGGTAGAAAACTTGTAGCCGCGCCGGTACTCGAACTTGTCCACGGCCTTCATCAGGCCGATGTTGCCTTCCTGGATAAGATCCAGAAATTGCAGGCCACGATTCGTGTACTTCTTCGCGATCGAGATGACCAGCCGGAGATTGGCTTCGACCATCTCTTTCTTGGCGCGGCGGGCCTTGGCTTCGCCGATCGACATATCCCGGTTGATCTCCTTGATCTCGGGAATCGACAGGTGAACCTCGGTTTCGATCAGCTGCAGGCGTTTCTGTGCCTTCTGGATATCTTCCTGCATCTTGAGCAGCGCAGATGAGTATTTGCGCTTGGCCTTGATGTGCTTGTCGACCCACTTCAGATTGGTTTCGTTGGCAGGGAAGCTGGCCAGGAAGTCCTTGCGTGGCATGCCACAGTCCCGCACGCAGAACTGCATGATCTTGCGTTCCTGGTTGCGGATGCTGGCGACCACCTCGCGCAGCGTGTTGGTCAGCTGATCAAAGAGCTTGGGTGCGAGCTTCAGTTCCATGACCTCGCTAGCCAGTTTCTCGCGCGACTTCTGCACTTTCTTGTCTTTACTTCCGGTCTTGTCGAGGTCGGTGAGCACGCGCTTGTGGCGACGGAAGATCGACTGCAGACGGTTATCAGCCTCGACCGGATCCGGACCCAGATCTTCGGGCTCATCCGCCGTATCGCTCTCGGAGTCATCGCTGTCGTTATCGTCGTCGGTATCGTTCTTGTCATCGTTGGCAGCGGCATCGCGTATCGCGGGCGGTGGTGGAACGTCGTTGACGGCATTGGGATCGATAAAGCCGGTCAGCACTTCCTGCAGACGCGCTTCGCCAGCCTGTACCGGCGCATAGGCGCTGGCCAGAACATCGTAGGTGGGCGGAAACATGGAGACTGCCAGCTTGACCTGGTCGAGGCCTTCCTCAATGCGCTTGGCAATGCGGATCTCGCCCTCGCGGGTTAGCAGTTCGACGGTGCCCATTTCGCGCATGTACATGCGCACCGGGTCGGTGGTCCGGCCGAACTCGCTGTCGACAGTAGCGATGGCCTGGGCAGCCTCTTCAGCCGCCTCGTCATCAGTTGCTACAGTTGCATCCGAGAGCAGGATCGACTCGCTATCCGGTGCCTTCTCATGCACCGTGATACCCATGTCGTTAATCATGTTGACGATGTCTTCGATCTGCTCCGGATCGACGATGTCATTGGGCAGATGGTCGTTGACCTCGGCGTAGGTCAGGTAGCCCTGCTCCTTGCCGCGGGCGATAAGGAGCTTCAGCTGCGACTGCTGTTCTGTATTCTTGTTCTCAATTGGCTCAGCCACTCACCAGCCCTCGTCGTAGAAATAAAAACACGCCATTGTACGGGACACCGGCTGGCCTCCCAAGGTAATTTCCCTGGCAGGCTGCCGAGAGCGCCCGCTTCACGGTTGGTCTTGTCGGTTCATGGCCGCCAATCTTGATGGCGCAGTGCGTCAAGACCTTAGTTATCCGAACCCCGACGGGCCGTGCCGTGACTGGCGACAACCGTCCGTTGGAGATCTGCCAGCCGGCTTAGTTCCTCGGCTGACAGGGTTCTCTGGCCCGCCTCCTGCAATAGCGCAAGCAGTTCCTGTTGCAGGGCGACTGAAACCAGGCGTTCCAGGCAATCGGCAAACTCGGTGCTGACCTCTTCAGCGCCAATCAACTGCTCTTCGGCAAGTAACTGTGCCAGGTGCGGCAGTTCACTGCGGTCACGAAAACGCTCAAGCAGGGCCGCAGTGCCAACGCCGCTTCGGCTACTCGCGAGACCATGCAGTTCACGGAGCAGTTCAAGGCCGCGCAGGTCGGCAGTACGCAGCGCATCGGGTAGCGGAACCTGGTTGGCTACATCCGGATAGTGCAGCAGCAGGCTGATCGCCTGTCGGCTGAGGGATCCTCTCCGCTTTGCCGCATCCCGGGATTGGGCCGGTCGCACGCTGCGCTGCGCTGGCTTCGGTTCGTTGGCCGGTGTCTGGGCGCTGCCGCCTGCCATCAGTTCTTCAAGCCTGTTGCGGGGCAGGCCGACGCAGCGGGCCAGCTCCCCAGTGAGCAGTTCCCGATACACCCCTGTGGGCAGCTGGGCCAGCAGCGGTTTTGCCAGTGCGGTGAGGCTCGCCTTGTCTGCCAGGTTATCGAGTTTGAGGTCGCGGCTCAGCGAATCGATCATGAACTGCGACAGCGGCATGGCTGTGCCGATGCGCCTGGTGAAGGCTTCGGCGCCCTCGCGGCGTACCAGCGAGTCGGGATCTTCGTTGTCTGGCAGGAGCAGGAAGCGGACCTGCCGACCATCCTGCAACAGTGGCAGACTGGTTTGTAATGCGCGCCAGGCCGCATCACGGCCGGCCCGGTCGCCATCGAAACAGAATACGATCTCTCCGGTCACTCCAAACAGGCGTCGCAGGTGCTCGGTGGTTGTTGCTGTGCCAAGTGTCCCGACGGCATTACGAATGCCATGCGCGGCCAGCATCACGACGTCCATGTAACCCTCGACGACCAGCATCCGCTCAAAATTTCGCTCTGCGCGCCGGGCCTCATACAGGCCATAAAGCTCACGGCCCTTGTGAAACAGCGGCGTTTCAGGTGAGTTCAGATACTTGGGCTCGCCGCTACCGATGATCCGCCCGCCGAAGGCGATAACCCGACCCCGCGTGTCGCGGATCGGAAACATGATTCGTTCCCGGAACCGGTCGTAAAAACCGCCCGTATCGCGTGCAATTACGAGTCCAGCTGTCAGCAGGTGCTGCCGGTCTGTTTCGCTGGTGCCCAGGCTGGCGAGCAGGGTGTCCCAGCCGGCTGGCGCATAGCCAATACCGAATTCCCGGGCAGTTTCGCCATCGAGGCCACGGTCCTTGAGGTAATCGATGGCGACGGGGTGATCGCGCAGGGCTTGCCGGAAAATGTGAGCGGCTTTCTCGAGTACCGTAAACAGTGGTTCGGTCGAGGTGCGTTCACCGTCAGTGCGGGGAACTTCGACGCCCACGCTGCGTGCCAGTTCTTCTACCGCTACCGGGAAATCCAGTCGCTCGAATTCCATGAGGAAGCCGAGCGCGGTGCCATGTGCGCCGCAACCAAAGCAGTGATAGAAGCCCTTCTGCGGACTGACCCAGAAGGACGGTGTCTTTTCGCTGTGAAAAGGGCAGCGGGCCTTGTATTCACGCCCGGCCTTGGTGAGCGGAACCCGTGAGCCGACGATCTCGACGATATCCGCCCGCTGCACGAGGTCATCGATGAAGTCCTGCGGAATACGACCACTCACGATGGAGATCCGCCCTTTGTCGGTCTGCTGACCGGCAAGCTGATTACTTGCCGGAGAGGCGGGCTTTTACGCGCTCACCAATGGTGCTGAAGTCGGCTCGGCCCTGGGCGCGCTCCCGCAGTGCTGCCATGACCCGGCCCATATCCTTCATGGTGGTGGCAGCGCTGGCTGTCATGACTTCGTCGATCAGTGCATCCAGTTCCTCTGGCGATAATGCGCTCGGCAGCCAGGTCTGGAGTACGGTGATTTCGGACAGTTCCTTGTCGGCGAGGTCTGTGCGGTTACCCGTCGTGAACTGGGCGGCGGACTCGCGCCGCTGCTTGATCTGCTTCTCGAGGATTTGCAGCACTGCTGCATCAGTGGTTTCGGTGCGCTCGTCGACTTCTCGCTGCTTGATCGCCGCGAGCAGCATCCGGACGACGGACAGCCTGTCCTTGTTCCCCGCGCGCATCGAGGACTTCATGTCTTCCTGAATCTGTGCCTTGAGCAGCGACACGGTTAGATCCCCTCTGTACAGCGATTTGACGCCTCAGCCGGAATGTCGCGCAATCCGGGTCTCCAGCTGTGGGATGGCCCGGTCTTGCTGAAGCCTGTCTTGCCCCGCATGTTCTTTTGCGGGGTAGCGGGACTCAGTAGAGACGAACCCGCCGACTGGTTTCGCGAGAGCTTTTCTTCTGTTGACGCTTGACGGCTGCTGCCTTCTTGCGCTTACGCTCCTGCGTGGGTTTTTCGTAAAATTCCCGGCGACGAAGCTCGGTAAGAACTCCCGCCTTTTCGCAAGCGCGCTTGAAACGCCGGAGGGCGGCGTCAAAATGCTCGTTTTCTCGTACTCGAACGCCGGGCAAGGTCCTGATCCTTAATTTATTGGTCCGCCAAGTTCAGTAGCGGCGGGCCAGTTGTTGGTTGGACGGGCAAAAAATCCGGCTCTCTGGGCCGGATGAGCCCGAAAATATAGCTAGTCAGACGCCGTTTTGCAAAGGATTCTCTCCGGATGCCCGGAATGGAGCTCAGACAGATGATCGTTCTTGGCCTGGAAACCAGCTGTGACGAGACGGCGGCAGCTGTCTATGACACGGCTTCCGGCCTGCGGGGGCATTGCCTGTTCAGCCAGGTCGAAACCCATGCACCTTTCGGCGGCGTGGTTCCTGAACTCGCTTCTCGCGACCATATCCGCAAGCTGATGCCGCTCGTTGAGGCGGTCCTCACGACGTCCGGGGTGCGGCCCCATGAATTGTCCGGGGTCGCCTATACCGCGGGGCCGGGGCTGGTCGGTGCCCTGCTGGTCGGTGCCACGGCTGGCGTCGGCCTGGCTTTCGGCTGGGGTATTCCGGCCATTCCTGTCCACCATATGGAAGCGCATCTGCTGGCGACCCTGCTGGAGCCTGAGCCACCCGGCTTTCCCTTCGTGGCCTTGCTGGTTTCGGGCGGCCATACGCTGCTGGTCGAGGTGAGGGGCCTTGGTCTGTACAAGATACTGGGGGAAACCCTTGATGATGCGGCGGGCGAGGCCTTTGACAAGGGCGCCAAGCTGCTGGGTCTGCCTTACCCCGGCGGCCCACACCTCGCGCAGCTCGCCGACAAGGGTCAGCCCGGCCGGTATGCACTGCCGCGGCCGATGCTCAATAGGCCAGGCCTGGACTTCAGCTTCAGCGGATTGAAGACGGCTCTGGCTTTGCTGGTGCGTGACAGAGGCGGGATCTCCGGGCTGGACAGCGGTGCCCGGGCAGATCTGGCGAATTCCTATCAGGAAGCGATCGTCGATACGCTGGTGGCCCGATCCTGCCGTGCGATTGAATCGACCGGCCACAAGCGACTGGTGATCGCCGGCGGGGTAGGGGCCAATCGACTGTTGCGCGAGCGACTCACAGACAGACTGTCGCGCCACGGCGCCACTGTTTACTATCCACGGACTGAGTTTTGTACAGACAATGCCGCCATGATCGCGTTTACTGGCTGCATGCGCCTGGCTGCTGCACCGGACGCGTTTGGGGATTTGCACGTAACTGCCCGGCCCCGCTGGCCACTGGAAGAACTGCGACCATGAGCATGACCATCACTACGGAAGAATGATGGATACGATTTTTCTGCGCGATCTCCGCATCCGTACCATTGTCGGTATCTGGGAATGGGAGCGGCGTATGCCGCAGATCGTAAGCATCGATCTGGATATAGGTACCGATATCCGGCGAGCTGCGCGCAGTGACCAGATCGAAGACACCCTGAACTACAAGGCGGTCACGCAGCGTGTGAAGTCCCTGGTTGCGGACTCCGGCTTTAATTTGATCGAGACGATGGCGGAGCAGATAGCGGTGCTCATCATCGATGAATTTGGTGCACCCTGGGTGCGGGTTGCGGTACACAAGCCCTGGGCAATTCGCGGTTCGCGCGATGTCGGTGTCGTCATTGAGCGCGGGTCACGCGAGTGACGCCGGCGCAGCCCTCGCCCGTCGATGTATATGTCAGTGCGGGCAGTAATGTGGCGCCGGTTGAGAATCTGTGCCGGGCCTGTCGCGAACTCCAGAAGCGCTTCGGCACACTGGAGGTCTCGGGCGTATACCGCAATCAGGCTGTCGGCTTTGCCGGAGATGATTTCCTGAACCTCGTGCTGCATTTCCGCACTGCCGAGTCGCCTGCCGCGATCATCGCGGAACTTGAGCGTCAGCATGTGCTGGCTGGTCGGGTGCGCGGTCCGGATCCGTTTTCGTCGCGAACCCTGGATCTGGATCTGTTGCTCTATGGTGATGCGGTGCTGCCCGAGCCTGCGATTCGTGTGCCGCGCGAAGACATCCGGAAGTATGCTTTTGTGCTCGGCCCGCTGGCAGAACTTGCGCCAGCGCTCCGGCATCCGCTAAGCGGCGAAACCATGGCAGAGCTTTGGGCAGCTTTTGATCAGCCCGGCCATCCGCTGCAGCGGGTCGCGGCGCTCAAGTACTGATACTCCGCCCGGCGCGATTGCTTACCAGCCCGCGCTGCGGCCGCCGTCTACAGCAATGATCTGCCCTGTCACGTAAGTGGCATCACGCACCAGATATAGCACGCAGCCGGCGATATCGGCCGGTTCGCCGAGTCGCTTCAGCGGGATCTGGCGCAAAACGGTATCGGCCATGCTGTCACTTACCCCTCCCTCCGGCCAGAGAATCGCACCCGGGGCCACGCCATTGACGCGGATATCGGGCGCAAGGTCACGGGCCAGTGCACGGGTCAGAAAAGCGAGGCCGGCCTTCGCGGCACCATAGGCCGTGTGGTCCCTGAGCGGCCGGATGGCGTGGATATCCACTATGTTGATGATGACCCCGCGCGTGGCCTTGAGGTGCGGCAGCGCTGCCTGGGCCATAAACAATGGCGCCTTGAGGTTGGTGCCGATCAGGTCTGTCCACTGGTTTTCAGTAATGGAAGCCAGCGGCGTGGGGTAGAAACTCGAGGCGTTATTGATCAGGATGTCGAGCCTGCCGGAATGGCTGGTGACAGTATCGATCAGGCGGCTAAGTTGGTCTGTATCCAGGAGATCGGCTTGCACGGCCAGCGCTGACTTGGGGCGCCGCTCATTCAGCTGACCCACCAGTGTCAGTGCCTGTTCTGCCGATCCGCGGTAGTGGATGGCGACACTTGCGCCCTGCGCGTGCAGGGTCGTGGCGATTTCCGCGCCGACCCGGCGTGCGGCGCCGGTGATCAGCGCCCACTTTCCCGTCAGCGACGGACTATTTGTCCCGGTCGTGTCGCCTGTTTCTGCGTTCGTCATTACGGTTACTGTCCTGTCTGCGCGATGCAGGCGTATTGAATCTCAAGCTTAAGATTACACCACCATGCAAAGCAGATCTGAGTTGCCGATCCCTGATGATGCCGCTCTTGCGCACAGTGCCGGTGTTGCGGATCTGGTGCGTGCGCGTCTGGCCGACGAGGGCGGCTGGATCAGTTTTGCGGATTACATGGACCTGGTGCTGTATGCGCCGGGTCTTGGTTACTACAGTGCCGGAGCACAGAAGTTTGGTCCGGCGGGTGACTTCGTCACAGCGCCGGGGCTTGGCAGTCTGTTTGCACGCTCTCTGGCGCGGGTGACGGCCCAGGTTCTCGACCAGCTTGGTGACGGTGTGGTGCTGGAGGTCGGCGGCGGCACCGGTGCGCTTGCGGCAGACTTGCTCTGGTCACTGCGCACGAGTCCGCCCCGGCAATACTTGCTGCTTGAGGTCAGCGCAGACCTGCGAGCACGTCAGCGGGCCCGGATTGCGGCCCAGGTTCCGGAGTTGCTGGACCGGGTGCAGTGGCTGGACCATCTGCCAGAGACACCGCTGAAGGGTGTGCTGATTGCCAATGAAGTGCTCGATGCGCTGCCGACCGAGCGGTTCACGATGCAGGCTGGAAGACCCCGTCAGCTCGGTGTGCATTTGCAGGCTGGGGAATTCGCTTGGTCTTCGGTCGCCGCACCCGCTGCGCTTGAAGCAGCGGTCCGCGCAATCGAGCAGGATACGGGCAACAGACTGCCTGATGGTTACAGCTCCGAGGTTTCCGTGCGCCAGCCGGCGTGGATCGCCTCGCTGGCGGCGAGTCTCGGTCAAGGACTCGCGCTCTTCACCGACTATGGTTATTCGCGTCGTGAGTACTATCACCCACAGCGCACAGACGGCACGCTGGCCTGTCACTACCGCCACCACTGGCATGCCGATCCATTTTTTCTGCCCGGTTTGCAGGACATCACGGCCTGGGTCGATTTCAGCGCGGCTGCGCGAGCTGCAGTTACGGCGGGTCTCGATGTGGCTGCCTATACGACGCAGGCACATTTCCTGCTCGCCACCGGCATCCTGCAGGAGATGGAAACCGAAACGAGTCGAGCCCGCAGCCAGGGCGAGATGCAGGCAGTGGCCGCAGAACTCCGGCAGTTACTGATGCCGGGCGAAATGGGCGAGCGATTCAAGTTGCTGGCCCTGAGCCGCGATTTTGAGCCGGCCTTCGAGTTGACGGTGCGCGACATGCGTCCCGGGCTTTGAGGCTTTACTCCGGCTGTTCGGATGCGGCCCGGTCAGCCATGAAGCGGGCACGGGCAGTGGCACTGGCTTCCAGGCGCGCCTGACGAATGGCGGCGCCGAGTGCCTCACCCGCAAGTCCCTGCTTCGCGACCGCTGCTGTGTCCACGGATCGCGCTGCCTGCCAGACGGCATAAAGCAGCTCACGCTGAGGGTAGGGCCTGGTCTCCAGTCCGGTGCGGCCTCGCGCGTCTGCTTCGCAGGCGTCGAGAAATGGTTCCACACGGTCAGCTCGACGAAAGGCATCGAGGCCTTCGAGCAGGCTGAGCAGCGTTGCCGGCTTGAGTTCCAGCGCGCGATGGCAATTGCCGTGCTGGCGGGTTACCGCAATGGCCAGATCCCTGAAGCGGTTGGGTACTGCGAGCCGGTTGCACAGCTGTTCGACGAGCGCCACGCCGCGCTGTTCATGCGCGAGGTGTCTGGGTAACTCATGCTTCGGCGTGGTGCCCTTACCCAGATCGTGCACCAGCACCGCGAAGCGAACTTCGCGCGTATGCCCGAGCCGGGCCGATTCCTGCAGGGCCAGCAAGATATGCTGGCCGGTATCGATTTCCGGATGCCACTGCTCAGGTTGCAGTACGCCGAACAGCGCAGCGATTTCGGGAAATACCACAGCCAGGGCACCGCAGTTTTGCAGTACCTGAAAATAGATATCCGGGCGTGACTCGCCGAGTGCCGATTCGGTCTCCTGCCAGACTCGCTCCGGCACCAGCGCAGCGACCTCGCCGGCCTCGACCATCTCGCGCATGAGTTGGCGTGTCGCTTCCGCGACGCGAAAGCCCAGATCGTGGAAACGGGCAGCAAAGCGTGCGACGCGCAGGATGCGTACCGGGTCTTCGCGAAAGGCGGCGGAGACGTGATGCAGCAGTCGTTCACGCAGATGTATCTGGCCGCCGGTCGGGTCGATGAGCGCACCGGTGCTGTCTTCAGCGATGGCGTTGATGGTGAGATCGCGTCGCTGCAGGTCTTCCTCCAGGCTGACTGAAGGATCGGAGCGGACATCGAAGCCGTGATAACCGGGCCCGGTTTTCAGTTCGGTACGTGCGAGCGCATATTCCTCGTGGGTTACCGGATGCAGGTAGACCGGGAAACTTCGACCGACTCGCCGGTAGCCCTGCGCCTCCAGTTCGGCCGGTGTTGCGCCGACGACGACCCAGTCGCGCTCCCTGACCGGCAGGCCCAGCAACCGATCACGAACCGCGCCGCCTACCAGATAGATCTGCATGGGCCGGACTTCGCGGCACCGGTCATCAGCGACCGGCCGTGCGACGGGAGATGTCGTAATGGCTGTGCAGGCCGGCTCCGCCCAGTGCTGCAGCCAGGTTTGCGGTCAGTGAGCGCGGCTTGATGCCCAGACGCTGCAGCCCGTCTTCTGTGCCGACACTGTCGAGAAGCATTGAGCGATAGTTATCGGTCGAGAAGGGTTTGCCGGGCACGAAGTCCATCCAGGCCGCCTGGGCCCGTGACAGTCCCTTCGACATGCCGATGATTCGTCGTTCAAGCCCAAGGGTGTCAGCGATCATCCGGACGATTTCCTTCAGGCTGAAGGTCTCGGCTCCATAGAGTTGCAGGGTCTGATGTGCCATATCCGGCTGATCCAGTACGCGAGTGATGGCGCTGACCAGGTCATCCACATGGATAGGCGCAAAGCGGGTGTTCGGCATGGGCAGGGTTAACGCCAGGGGAATCAGTCTGAGCAGTCCTGCAAAGCGGTTCAGGAAGGCATCGCCGGGGCCGAAAACGACGGAGGGCTGCAGGATCGTCCAGCCCAGCTTCGACTTCCGCAGCAATGCTTCTGCCTCACCCTTGCTGCGCAAATAGTGGCTGCTTGCCTGTGCTGCGCCGGCATTCAGTGCGCTGAGTTGTACAAGGCGTGAGACGCCCGCGTTTTCACAGGCTGCGACCAGCGTCTGCATCAGTTCCACGTGGGCGCGCTGAAAGCCCCGGCCATCGCGGCCTGATTCATTGAGGATACCGATCAGGTTGATGACGCCATCAGCGCCAGTGAGCAGGTCGGCGAGCGTGCCCGGCGCGTGTACGTCCGCGCGAACGATCTGTACCGAGGGCTGGATGCGCAGATGGCGGGCCCGCTCCGGATCCCGCGTGGGCACCGTGATCCGATGCCCGCGGTTGGCCAGATGAGCCACGAGTCGCGAGCCGATAAATCCTGTTCCGCCAAGTATGCAATAAGCAGCCATATAGCCTCGATATCGGTCTGTTCAGCGGATCTGCAGCAGCAGATTCCGGTTCCCACGACGCACGCTCATGATCAACAGGCTCTGCTGACTCGCAGCCTGCTGCAGTTCGCGCACATTGCGCACCCGCTTGCGGTTTACCGACACGATGATGTCGTTTGGCCGTATGCCGGCGAGTGCTGCGGGACTGTTGGGTTCAACGGCATCGATACTGATCCCCGGTCCCGTGAAATCCTCACCCTTGCCTTCATGGTTGCCGAGCTGGGCGCCCGCCAGGCCCGGATGTACATCGCCGCCATCTATCTGTGCACTGACGCTCACTTCGCTGAGTACGGTGGTGAACTGGCGCCGCTTGCCATCGCGGATTACGTCCACACGCACCGAATCACCGCTGCGCTTCAGGCCTATCGTGTTGCGCAGATCCGAGGCGCTCTTGATCCTCTGCCCATCGACTGAAACGATGACATCGCCGACCATGATGCCGGCTTTTTCCGCTGACGATTCGTTGACGACTTCCTGCACCAGTGCGCCCTCCGCTGTGCCCTCAGTGCCGAACGCCTCCGCGCTGTCTGCATTAAAGTCGGAAATGCTGACTCCCAGCAGTCCGCGCTTTACTTCGCCGTACTGGAGGATCTGGCTCATGATCGACTTGGCGATATTCACCGGAATTGCAAAGCCGATGCCGATATTTCCGCCGCTGTTGCTGAAGATCGCGGAGTTGATGCCGATCAGCTCTCCCCGCAGGTTGACCAGTGCTCCGCCGGAATTGCCCGGGTTGATCGATGCATCGGTCTGGATAAAGTCTTCATAGCCGTCCGGGTTGATGCCGCTGCGCCCGAGCGCGCTGACGATTCCTGATGTAACCGTGTGCTGCAGCCCGAACGGATTGCCGATTGCGAGTACGAAATCCCCGACCTGCACCTGCTCGGAGTTGCCCAGCTTCATCTGGACCAGATTCTTGCTGTTCTCAACCTGAAGTACCGCTATATCGGTACCCGCATCAGAGCCGATGACCCTGGCCTTGAGGCTGCGGTTGTCATTGAGATAAATCTCTATCAGTTCGGCGTTCTCGACCACATGGTGATTGGTCAGGATGTAGCCCTTCGCGGCGTCCACAATCACGCCGGAACCCGCACTTTGCACCTCGCGCCGCCGCTGCTGTTGCTGCTGGTCGGGGAAGCCAAAAAACCGGCGGAAGAACGGATCCTCCATCAGCGGGTTCGCGGGTGCGTTGACTGTGCCCTTGGTGGCAATGCTCACCACAGCGGGCTCCACTTGCTTGACCAGTGGCGCGAGGGTGGGCATCTCCTGGCTGCCAACGCGTGCCGGCAATTGGGCGCTGGCCGCACCTGAGACGAGGGACAGCACGAGTGCAGCCCGACAGAGCAGTCCTGTCATGCGTACAAAACCTTTGGCAGGTGATTGAAGACCCGGAATCATAACGTTTTTTGTCCGCTGCCGAGCGCCCGTAGAAGGTCCGCCGAGTCGCGATAGACGCGCTGCTGTATGACCCTATATCTTGTGTCGCCAGTGTCGGCATAGCGGGCGCAAAAAGATTAAAGTAGAGGCCTGAATTCGCAGGTGTATATTTGTATAACTGTATGTTTATCAAGACAATTATTGTCTTTTTCTTTGCAAAAAAATTTCTTGACAGCGTCGCAGTCGAATCCTAATGTACGGCTTATGTCGCCACAACATCTTGTGGCGACGATTCCAGCGAATTTTCGCGGTCTTGGGCCTTGGTACATCTGCTGGCGAAGGGGTGTCGCCGAGATGGCTTTCCGTTTCGGATGGCAGGCTCCGGGTGCAGATTACAGGCTAGTTTGGGGGGCATGAAGGCTATGAAGCCGGCAGTACAAATGGAAAACGTCAGGGCAGGCACCGTCGGCTTCCAGGCAGCGTCGATCGATATCTGGGACAAGAAATACCGGTTGAAGTCGAAGACCGGCGAGGTGGTCGATGAGACCATGGATGACACTTACAAGCGGGTTGCCCGTGCGCTCGCAGATGTCGAGTCCGAGGGCGACCGGGACCGGTGGTTTGAGCAGTTTCTCTGGGCACTTCGGCGCGGAGCGATCCCGGCAGGCCGGATCATGTCGAATGCGGGTGCCCGTGAGCACAAGCCGGCTACCTCGACCATCAACTGCACCGTCTCCGGCACCATCGGCGACTCTATGCAGGACATCCTCACCAAGGTTCACGAAGCCGGGCTGACGCTCAAGGCCGGTTGCGGTATCGGTTATGAGTTTTCAACCCTGCGACCAAAGGGCGCGTATGTGTCTGGCGCCGGCGCACATACCTCGGGACCGATGTCCTTTATGGATATCTACGACAAGATGTGTTTTACCGTGTCATCTGCCGGCGGCAGGCGCGGTGCACAGATGGGCACTTTCGATGTCGGCCATCCCGATGTGCTGGATTTCATCCGCGCCAAGCGCGAAGACGGTCGTCTGCGCCAGTTCAACCTGTCCCTGCTGGTAACCGACGAGTTCATGCAGGCGGTCAAGTACGACCGCGATTGGCTGCTGGCATTTCCGCTCGATGATCGGCAGCTTGAGCAGTTGGGCCTCGATGTCAACGATCCGGCGCAGGTGCTGTGGCGTGAATGGCCGGTGACAGAGGGTTATGTGACTAACGACAGCGGGCAGGTTGCGTGCCGCATCTTCAAGAAGCTGCCGGCGCGGCGTCTGTGGGACATGATCATGGCCTCGACCTACGATTTCGCCGAGCCCGGTTTCGTGCTGGTCGATCGTGTCAACGAGATGAACAACAACTGGTTCGATGAGAATATTCGCGCCACGAACCCCTGCGGCGAGCAGCCGCTGCCGCCTTATGGGTCCTGTCTGCTCGGTTCGGTCAACCTGACCAAGTTCGTGCTGGATCCCTTTGGAGAACATGCCCGCTTTGACTGGGATGAATTCCGGCGGGTGGTGAAGGTGTTTTCACGCATGCTCGATAACGTCGTCGAGATCAACGGCCTGCCGCTGCCGCGCCAGCGTGACGAGATTCTGCGCAAGCGGCGTCATGGCATGGGCTTTCTCGGGCTTGGTTCCACGCTCACCATGCTGCGCAAGCGCTACGGGTCGAAGGACTCGGTGCAGTTCACTGATGACGTGGCCCGCGAGATGGCACTGGCCGGCTGGGAGACTGCACTGGATCTGGCCCGGGAGAAAGGTCCCGCGCCGATCCTGCTGGAGGACTTCGAGGTGACGGCGCAGATGTTGCGCAAGCGACCGGAGATGGCGCGCGACGGTTGGAAGGCCGGCGACCGGATTCCCGGGCGGGTCCTGCACGCACGCTACAGCCGCTACATGCAGCGCATCGCCGAGGTGGCGCCAGAGCTGGTAAAGGACCTGGAGCGGGTCGGGGCACGGTTCACGCACCACAGTTCGATTGCGCCGACCGGGACGATTTCGCTGTCTTTCGCCAACAATGCCAGCAACGGCATTGAGCCAAGTTTTGCCCATCACTACTTCCGTAATGTGATCCGCGAGGGCAAGAAGTCCAAGGAGAAGGTCGACGTACTGTCCTTCGAGCTGCTTGCCTACCGGCAGTTCGTCAATGCTGCAGCGATGCCGGGCAGCGCCCGGCCCGACGAGCAGCTGCCGGACTATTTCATTACTGCGGAGGACATCAGCCCGCGGGAACATGTAGATATACAGGCGGCTGCCCAGCGCTGGGTAGATTCCTCGATTTCGAAGACGGCCAATGTGCCGACCGACTTCGATTACGAACAGTTCAAGGATATCTACATGTATGCCTATGAGAAGGGGTTGAAGGGTTGCACAACCTTCCGCTTTAACCCGGAAGCTTTCCAGGGCGTACTCGTGAAGGGCAAGGATCTGCAGAACACGAAGTACACCTTTGTACTGGAAGACGGATCCGAAGTGACGCTCCGGGGCGACGAAGAGCTCGAGTATGACGGCGAGATGCACACCGCTGCGAACCTGTTCGATGCGCTGAAGGAAGGCTATTACGGCAAGTTTTGACGCCGGGCGAGGCCCGCGGGAGAGAGACGTGGCGAAGATCAGGATTGAAAAGAAGATCGTTGGCTATCGTGTGGATAGTGCTGACGACAAGGCTGCCGAAAAGGCAGCCGACAGGAAGGCCGAGCGGTTGACGGCCAAACGCCTGTCCGTCGAGGGCAATGTCGTGCGTATGCACGAGAAGCTCGAGCGGCCCGAAATGCTGCAGGGCTCGACCTACAAGGTGAAGACACCTGTTTCTGACCATGCGATGTACGTCACCATCAATGATCTCGTGCTCAACCCGGGTACCGAGCATGAGCAGCGCCGCCCCTTCGAGATATTCATCAACTCGAAGAACCTTGATCACTATCAGTGGATCGTTGCACTGACCCGGCTCATGTCGGCGGTATTCCGCAAGGGCGGCGATGTGACTTTCATGGTGGATGAGCTCAAGGCGGTCTTTGACCCCCGGGGTGGGTACTGGCAGCCGGGTGGCAAGTTCATGCCCTCTATCATTGCCGAGCTTGGCCATATCATCGAGAAGCATCTGCGCTTCATTGGCTTGTTGCCTGCCGACTCCATGGATGAACACAAGCGCAAGCTCGTTGATGAAAAGCGCCGTGAATACGAGGAGCAGCATCGCCAGCAGGACGCCTTCGCGCGCAGCGAATATCCGGCCGGGGCACAGATCTGCATAGGCTGCAGCACTGTCGCTGTGGTTTTCATGGACGGCTGCATGACCTGTCTCGCCTGTGGCGATTCAAAATGCGGCTGAACAGCGCGTGCTAACATCCGCCGGGTAGAAGCGGCACCACTACTTGCGGATGACATTCAGCGTTCCTGATTTCAGTCGTGTCACCGTCCTCGTCGTCGGTGATGTCATGCTCGATGACTACTGGTTCGGGCCTGTTTCGCGCATATCGCCCGAGGCACCGGTTCCCGTCGTCCGTGTTACGCAGTCGCAGTCTCGCGCCGGTGGTGCGGCCAACGTTGCCATCAACCTTGCCAGTCTCGGTGTGCGCACCACGATTACCGGCGTGGTGGGTCGCGATGCCAACGGCGCTACCCTGGTGCGATTGCTGAAGGACAATGGCGTCACGGCAGAATTCATCCAGTCGGCGAGCCAGCCCACGATCACCAAGCTGCGTGTGCTGAGCCGTAACCAGCAGCTGATCCGTCTCGATACCGAAGACACTTATCCGCTCAGTGATGTCAGCGCCTTGCCGGGCATGCTCGAGCGCTATCTTCCCAAGACCAGCATCTGTGTTTTTTCCGATTATGGAAAAGGTACGCTCGCAGACATCCAGCGGCTGATCGGGATTTGCCGGCAACGGGGGGTTGCCGTGCTCGTCGACCCCAAAGGCAGTGACTTCGCCCGCTATCGTGGCGCCAGTCTGCTCACGCCGAACCTGGGCGAATTTGAGCAAGTAGTCGGGCGTACAGAAAATGACGACGATATCGCCGAACGTGGCAGTGCCCTGCGTGAGGCGCTGGATATCGAGGCGCTGGTGATTACGCTCGGCGAGCGGGGTATGGCCGTCATTACGGCAGGCGAAGAGGCGATGTTTTTGCCGGCGCGCGCCCGACAGGTGTTCGACGTGACGGGTGCCGGCGATACGGTCATCGCGACACTGGCCGCTGCACTGGGTGCTGGACAAACCTTGTACGAAGCCGTCGGGCTGGCCAATCTGGCGGCCGGACTGGTGGTTGGCAAGATCGGCGTGGCTGCCGTTACACCTTCAGAGTTGCGGCTCGCACTGCATGAGCACGGTCAGGGCGGGCGCGGCCTGCTCAGTCGTGGCGAGGCACGGCAGATTGCTGCGGAGGCGCGTTCGCGCGGCGAGCGCCTGGTCATGACTAACGGCTGTTTCGATATCCTGCATGCCGGCCATGTGGCTTACCTGGAGGAAGCCAAGCGGCGCGGCGATCGCCTGCTCGTCGCTGTAAATGACGATGCGTCGGTAACGCGGCTCAAGGGCTCCGGACGCCCGATCAATCCATTGGCAGATCGCATGGCTGTGCTGGCCGGACTTGCCGCCGTCGACTGGGTAGTGCCCTTCAGCGAGGACACGCCCGAGGCGCTGGTATCAGAAGTGTTGCCTGATGTTCTCGTGAAGGGCGGAGACTACCGCCCGGAGAACATCGCCGGAGCGCGCAGCGTACTGGCACGGGGAGGAACGGTCGAAGTGCTCAGTTTTCATCCCGGCCGCTCGACCAGCACAATCGTCGAGGCCATCAACCGGCTGGCAAAGCAATAGCGTTCTGCATACGGCAGCCGGGAAGCAGGTCACTGATGGGCAGAACTTCCTGGTTACGGATCGCGTATATCGTTCTCAGCTACCTGCTCGTACCGCTGCTGCTCGTACATCTTTACTGGCGCAGCATCAGCGCGCCCGCCTACCGGCAGAGGATTGCTGAGCGTTTCGGCTTCGGGATGGCGCGCCTGCGGCAGTCGTCGATCTGGGTGCATGCGGTATCGGTGGGTGAAGTCCAGGCAGCTGCGCCGCTGGTGCGCGCCCTGCTGAAGCGCTATCCGGACGTGCCGCTGGTGATGACCACGATGACCCCGACTGGCAGCGAGCGGGTCCGGCTGCTGTTCGGCGATACGGTCGTGCACAGCTATGTACCTTATGATCTTGCTGCAGCGGTCCGGCGATTCTTTGACTGGGCGCGACCTTCGCTGGCCATCATCATGGAGACAGAACTCTGGCCGAACCTCTATCATGAGTGTGGCCAGCGGCGTGTGCCGCTGGTTCTGGCCAGCGCCCGAATATCCGCGCGCTCACTCGGGCGCTATCGCCGCCTGATATCCCTGTTTCGGGATACGCTGGCGAACGGCATCGTCATCGCTGCGCAGACGCCGGTCGACGCAGAACGGTTCCGTTCGCTCGGTGCGAACCCCGCGCACACCCATGTCACCGGCAACATAAAATTCGACTTCGAGCTGCCGCCGGAGATTCTGCATGGCGGACGTGCTCTGCGCGCATTGCAGGCGCAGGATCGGCCGGTCTGGGTCGCAGCCAGTACCCACGACGGTGAAGAATCAGTGCTGCTCGCTGCGCATATGCTGATCCGTCAGCAGCACCCAGACGCGCTGCTGCTGCTCGTGCCCCGTCACCCCGAGCGATTTTCCGAGGTGGCGGCCCTCATCGACAGCTGTGGCCTCGAGCATGTCACGCGCAGCAGCGCGGCCGTTGCCGATCAGCGCACTACCGTATTTCTTGGCGACACGATGGGTGAGCTGACGACTTTCTACGCGGCCGCGGATGTGGCTTTTGTCGGCGGCAGCCTGACCGCCATCGGCGGGCACAACCTGCTCGAACCGGTCTCGCTGCGCATCCCCGTCATCACGGGGCCGCATAACGAGAATGCGGCTGATATCTGCGCGCTGCTTGTCGCCTGCGGGGCGGCGAGCGTGGTGACAGATGCAGAGACGATCGCTGCAGAGGTCTGCCGACTGTTTGCCGATCCGGCAGATCGTCAGCGGCGCGGCGCCGCTGGCCAGGCGGCAATCGCCGACAACTGCGGGGCGCTGGAACGTCTGCTGCAGCTGATCGACCCGCTGATTCCGGCAAAACCGGACCCGCGCTCAACCGGGGTCCGAACTACTTGAGGAGTCCGTCAACCTGGGCCAGGTCGTCGACAGTCAGCGTGCCTGCAGCCCGCTTTAGCTGCAGTCCGTTGATCAGATAGTCGTAGCGGCTGCGGAGGTACAGGGCTTCGGCAACAAAGGTCTTGCGCTTGGCATCGAGTACATCGACGGCAGTGCGGGTACCGACTTCGTAGCCCGCCTCGCTCGCCTTGAGTGCGGTGCGGCTGGATTCAAGGGCCTGCTTCAGTGCCGTGACCCGGGAGATATCCGAGATCACGCCGAGATAGGCGTCCCGCGTCTGCTGCACGGTGTCGCGTTGCGTGCGTTCGAGTCGCTCGCGTGATGCCCGATGGCGGTATACGGCCTGCTGAACCTTCGCCGAGGTCTGGCCGCCGCTGAATATCGGCACAGCCAGCTGCAGCGAGATGCTGTCAGTTTCCAGATCCGTGCCTGTCGGATTGCGGATGATCGCACTCGGGCAGCTACCGTCAGGGGCGCTTGGGCCATTGCACGTGCGTGAAAAACCTTCGTTGTTGATATTATTCCGGCTGAGCACCAGATCGACGGTCGGGTAGTGTCCTGTGCGTGCCAGGCTGACATCGTCTTTGGCGATCTCGGTGCCGATCTGGCTGGATATCACGCTGCGATTCTGTTGCAGGGCGGTGTTTACCCAGGCGTCGACATTGTCGGGATCTGGTGAAACCAGCGGGATCACTTCAGAGGGTTTGGCCAGGGTTGGCGGGATTTCGTCGATGATTGTGCGCAGCGCTTCCCAGTTGTTGGCGAGGGTACGCTTGGCGAGGATTTCAGTGGTGACTGCCTGGTCATAGGCCGCTTTTGCTTCCTGCACATCCGTAATCGCAATGAGCCCGACCTCAAAGCGCTTCTGTGCCTGTTCGAGCTGGCGGCCGATCGATTCCTTGGCGGCCTGTTCCGAGGTCAGGGTGTCTTCGGCAGCCAGCACCAGAAAGTAAGCGTTAGCTACGCGTACGATCAGGTCCTGCTGTGAGGACTGATAATCTGCATCAGCCTGGGCAGCCTTCTTTCCGGCCTGGGAAAGGGTTACCCATTGATCCCAGCGAAACACGCTCTGGCGCAGCTGGAGCACCCAGTTTTTGGCATCGTTGTCACGTGAGTCGACGACTCGGCTTGACTGCTGGCTGCCGAAGAAGGTGCTCGTGTTACCGTTGGTCGCATTGTTGGCGATCGTCATCTGGCCACTGACCTGTGGCAGCAGGGCGCCCCGCGCAATGGGCTTGCCTTCAAGGACGGCCATGCGATTGGCTTCTGCTTCCCGCACCTGTGGGTCGCTCTGCAAGGCCTTCTCATACACCTGTAGCAGCGTATCGGCTTGAGCCGCCTGCGTCAGCAGCAGGGCGACGGGCAGTAGCCGACGGAAAATTCTCATGGTGTCTGTTCCTGTCTCTGTATTCTTGGATTGGCTTGTCATTGCTCAGAAAGTGAAAGACTGAGGTTCCGGCGCATTCTCCAGCGGCGGTACGACGGTCTCCAGAAGAATCTCTGTGGTCCATTCCGTTTCGCCAAGCCGGCGTACCAGCAGGGCCTCCATCTGCGGCACCCTGCCGGTAACTACGAACAGGCGGCCACCCACGGCAAGCCAGTCTGCGAAACGAGGATCATAGACCGGCAGCGAGCCGGTCAGGGCAATAACGTCAAACCGGCCGTCCGGAGTGAAGTTGAAGACATCCGCATTGAGTACCGTGGCGCCGCGATAGCCGGCAAGTTTTGTCTGCGCGGAGTTCGCCAGTTCCGGGATAATTTCCAGACTGGTCACTGTGCCGCCCAGCGCAGATAGACAGGCGGTCATGAATCCGCTGCCCGTACCGACCTCGAGCATTCGCTCGGCCGAAGCTGGAGACAATGCCTGCAACAGGCGGCCCTCAAGTTTCGGCGACAGCATGACCTGCCCGCCCGGCAGCGGTATGCAGGTATCGGCAAAGGCGAGCGCACGGTAGCGGGCCGGCACAAACTGCTCGCGGGGGACAGTGCCGAGCACAGTCAGAATGGCTGGATCAAGGACATCCCAGGCCCGCACCTGCTGGTTGACCATCTGGGTACGTGCAAATTCGATATGGGTGTTCATGCGAGCGGCTCAGGTTAAGGAGTTTGCTGATTGCAGACAAGTTGAGGACAGGCCATGTGACCATTATCGCCCGAGCACCGGATTATGGTGAACTCCGGGACTTGGCGGTAGACCCTTCGGCTATGCTCTGACTGATCCGCGAGGCCGGTTCGCGCCATGTTCCTTCCTATAAGAGAAACGGGCGCAATTATCGATGACAGGAGGACAGGGCCCGGCTGACCTTCCCGGTAGCACTATCCAGATGACCGAGACGTGGTTAATCCTGGCGCTCGCCGTGATCTGCCTCGGGCTTGCTGGTATCTGCCTGCACCTTTGGCGCTCACGCAGTGCCTATGCCCGCAGTGTTGATGCCCTCAATCAGGAGGTCCTCGATGCAGCGGAGGCGGCTGCTTTTGGCAAACGCGTGACGCAGCCGGCATCGGCGCCGGCCGGATTTTCTGCGCTTGGCGACAACATCAACCGCCTGTTCGATACGCTGAATGCCAGGGACCGGCAGATGCGCCAGCGTGAGGCGCTGTTCCAGGATCTGGCCAATACCATGCCCGAGGTCGTCCTCGTACATCGTGATCGTGTGATCTTTGCCAATCACGTTGCTGCAGGGCTGATCGGGCTAACGCCCGAGCAACTCGTCGGTCGGCCAGTAACAGACCTGGTGCGACCCGCCTACCGGGCAGTGACTCGCAAGAATCTCAGCGGTCGGCTGGCTGGCGAAGCCGTGCCGGATCGTCTCGAGATTCAGCTGATCTCCGGTGATGAAGGTGGCATGTGGGCAGAGGCGGCCGGGTCGATGATCGACTATCGGGGGCAAAAAGCCATCCTGACTATTGCCCGCGATATCAGTTACCGGAAGAGCATCGAGGCCAATCTTGGCCGCGGCAAGCAGCAGGCGCAGATTACCCTCGAGTCGATCGGTGAAGGCGTCATCACTACCGATACGCAGGGATTGATCGACTATCTGAATGGTGCAGCCGAGAAACTGATCGGTGTCAGCCGTGAGCTTGCTGTTGGCAAGCGCATGACTGATCTCCTGAAGCTGGTTGATGAGGCGGACCGCAAGGATCTTGGCGATCCGGTCTCGCGCTGCCTGGCCGAGCGGCGTCAGGTCAGCCTGGGTCGTCGCGCGCTGATGCTGACCGTCGACGATGGCCGTGAGTTGTCGGTTGAGCTGACCGCCTCGCCGATCATCGGTGCCGGGGATACGGTTGCCGGCGCGGTGGTGATCATGCATGACGTGACTGAAATGCGCGGCCTGACCCGCCGTATTTCTTATCAGGCGTCGCATGACGCGCTGACCGGTCTTGCCAACCGCAGTGAGTTTGAGCGGCGCGTACTCGAAGCTATCGAGTCCGGGCGCGAGGGTGCCACGCATTCGGTGCTCTGCTATATGGATCTCGATCGCTTCAAGGCGGTGAATGACACCTGCGGCCACCTGGCTGGCGACAACATGCTGCGCGAGATCGCCAAGCTGATCCGCGACAAGGTTCGTGACTCTGATCTCGTGGCCCGGCTCGGTGGCGACGAATTTGGCATGCTGCTGCTGCGCTGTCCGCTGGACAAGGCCCGGCAGATTGCCGATGACGTGTGCAACGCGGTTCGGGACTATCGCTTCGTCTGGCAGGACCGGATTTTTTCCGTCGGAATCAGTATCGGGCTGGTCGAGATTTCACGCGATACCGGTTCGCTCAAGGATCTGCTCAGCGCTGCTGATTCGGCCTGCTACGTAGCCAAGCAGCAGGGTCGCGGTCGTGTCCATGTGTACTCGGCCCGGGACGAAGTTTCGGCCCGGCAGCGCGGTGATATTCACTGGCTCCAGCAGCTGCAAACGGCCTTGCGTGAGAATCGCTTTGAGCTCCACACCCAGCCGGTGATCGCGACGGCCGGCCGGGGCAGCTCCGGCCCGGCATATGAAGTCTTGCTGCGCATGACCGATGAAGATGGCAAGCTGGTTTTGCCACGACAGTTCATTCCCGCAGCAGAGCGCTATCAGCTCATGTCGGGCATCGATCGATGGGTGGTACAGGCAACGCTGGCGGCACTTGCGCACGGTGTCATCCGGCTACCCGATGACCGTAGCTGCAGTATCAATCTCTCGGGCCAGTCACTTGCCGATGAGGGTTTTCTGGAGTTTGTCGTTGAGTGTCTCGATCACAGCCAGATTGCTCCAGATCGCATCTGCTTCGAGATCGGTGAGACCGCGGTGATGGACCGCTTCGACCAGGCGCGCCGTTTCATCGGTGTGCTGCATGGTATGGGCTGTCAATTCGGGCTGGATGACTTCGGCAGTGGCTTTGGTTCGTTCACTACGCTGCGCGACCTGTCCATCGATTACCTGAAGATCGACGGCAGCTATACGCATGACCTCAGGCCAGATACGCTGAATCATCAGGTTGTGAGTGCAATCACCGGTATGTCACGCATACTCGGCTTCCGGGTGATCGCAGAGCAGGTTGAAGTGCAGGCGGATTTCGAGGCGCTGCGTACTATCGGTGTGGATTTTATTCAGGGGTATTTCATCGACCGGCCCCAGCGCCTGGGTGAGCCGAGTGGCGAGATGGCAATACACTAGCAAAGAAGCAGTTTTCTGACTTGCCGTTGGCATTCAATCCAGGTGCGAAAGCGGCAACGTCGTTCCCAATAAAAAACCCCGCACGAGGCGGGGTTTTTCATGTGGTGGTAGCGAGCCGCCGTCAGAGCAGGGGAACCAGCAGCAGGGCCACGATGTTGATGATCTTGATCAACGGGTTGATGGCCGGGCCGGCGGTGTCCTTGTAGGGGTCGCCGACCGTGTCGCCGGTGACCGCGGCCTTGTGTGCCTCGGAGCCTTTGCCGCCGAAGTTGCCCTCCTCGATGTACTTCTTGGCATTGTCCCAGGCGCCACCGCCGGTACACATCGAGATGGCGACGAACAGACCGGTGACGATGGTGCCGATCAGCAGGCCACCGAGTGCGCGGATGCCGGCACCCGGACCCATCAGCAGGTTCATGCCGAAGCCGACAACCACCGGTACCAGGATCGGCAGCAGTGACGGGATGATCATCTCCTTGATCGCCGCACGGGTCAGGAGGTCAACGGCCCGCGTGTAGTCTGGCTTGCCGGTGCCCTCCATGATGCCCTTGATTTCCTTGAACTGCCGGCGCACCTCGATCACCACCGAAGCTGCAGCGCGACCGACAGCTTCCATCGCCATAGCGCCGAACAGATAGGGGACCATGCCGCCGATGAACAGGCCGATGATCACGGCCGGGTCGGACAGGCTGAAGACTTCCAGCTTGCCGGCAGCTTCGAGGTTGTGGGTGTAGTCGGCAAACAGCACGAGTGCCGCCAGACCAGCTGAACCGATGGCATAGCCCTTGGTAACAGCCTTGGTCGTGTTGCCGACGGCATCCAGCGCATCGGTGACGGTGCGCACGTTCTTGGGCAGGCCGGCCATTTCGGCGATGCCGCCGCCGTTGTCCGTGATCGGACCGTAGGCGTCGAGTGCCACGACCATGCCTGTCATCGACAGCATGGCTGTCGCAGCAATGGCGATGCCGTAAAGATCTCCAATTTCGTAGGCGGCCCAGATTGCGGCGCAGACGGCCAGCACCGGCAGCGCGGTAGATTTCATGGACACCGCAAGGCCGGCGATAACGTTCGTGCCGTGACCGGTCTGCGAGGCTGCGGCGACGTAACGTACCGGGCCGTATTCGGTGGCCGTGTAGTACTCGGTGATCCAGATTAGGGCTCCGGTCAGTACCAGGCCGACCACCGCGCAGGCAAACAGGTTGGTAGCCGATTCACCCATCATCATCTGGCTTACGGGCCAGAATGCAGCCAGGGCCAGAATTCCCGAAACCGCCACGCCGCGATAGAGCGCGTTCATGATTTTGCCGCCTTCGCGTGCGGTGACGAAGAAGGTACCGACGATGGAGGCGATGATCGATACCGCGCCGAGGACTAGCGGGTAGAGGATATAGCTCAAGTCGATGCCGCCGTCCGCGCCCTTGAAGAGAAGTCCGCCCAGCACCATCGTCGCAACCACGGTGACCGCGTAGGTTTCAAACAGGTCAGCGGCCATGCCCGCGCAGTCACCAACGTTGTCACCGACGTTGTCGGCGATTACGGCCGGGTTACGGGGGTCGTCTTCTGGAATGCCGGCTTCAACCTTGCCGACCAGGTCGGCGCCGACGTCAGCGCCCTTGGTGAAGATGCCACCGCCAAGCCGCGCGAAGATCGAGATCAGTGAACCGCCAAAGGCCAGGCCGATCAGCGAGTGCAGGGCTGCCTCGTCACCGATGATGCCCCGCATCACGCCAAAGTAACCGGCGACGCCAAGCAGGCCGAGTCCGACCACGAGCATGCCGGTGATCGCACCGCCCCGGAAGGCGATCTGCAGCGCGGGGTTCAGGCCGATGCCGGCCGCATGCGCAGTGCGCACATTGGCGCGAACCGATACGTTCATGCCGATGAACCCGGCAGCGCCGGAGAGCACTGCGCCGACGACAAAGCCGCCGGCTGTCGCTGCGCCGAGCGCCAGCGCGAGGATGATTGCCAGTACCACGCCGACAATCGCGATCGTGATGTATTGCCGGTTGAGATAGGCCTGGGCACCGGCCTGTATGGCTGCCGCGATTTCCTGCATGCGGTCGTTGCCGGGTGACTGGGCAATGATCCAGCGCGCCATCAGGCCACCATAGATCAGGGCAAGCAGGGAAGCGCCAATGGCCAGCGAAATGGCCAGGTCGGTTGACATGGTCTAGTCCTCCAAGACGACTCAAATTGGAGCCAGGCTGGTTTTTTTTGCCTGGCGCAGATGCCCCCGGAATCCGCTTTTTTAGCAGTAGATCCCACCCGGGCCGAGGGCCGTAGGCGGGCCGGAAAAAAGGCGCGCAATCATAGCACTAAAGCGCGGCAGCGCCAGACGGCAACCGGATTTCCCTGTCGCCGCACTCAGCGTCGTGTCGGCAGCTTTTTCTTAACGGCGATGCCTTTGAGGCTGACATATGCCGGCAGCCCGTCCTTGTAGGGCGGGTAGTCCTCACCCTGGATCAGCGGAGCCAGGTAGCGGCGAGCCGCCGCCGTGATGCCAAAGCCATCGCGGCTGATATACGAGCGCGGCATCATCTTTTCGTGATTGGCCACCTGGTCGAGGGGCGCCGTGCCGATGGTCCAGCGGTAGGGCCGGTCGGATTTCCGGACGATGGCCGGCATGACAGAATTCATGCCCCGCAGGGCCAGTTCGACGGCCGCCTTGCCGACTGCGTAGGCCTGTTCGACGTCCACCCGTGAGGCGATGTGACGGGCCGAGCGCTGCAGGTAGTCGGCGATCGCATAGTGATACTTGAGCTTGAGCTCATCCCGGACCAGCGCGGCCAGCACCGGCGCCACACCGCCGAGCTGCTTGTGGCCAAACGCATCGCTGGTGCCGGCATCGGCCAGGAAGCGGCCGTCGGCGTAGCGGGCGCCTTCGCTGACGACGACCACGCAATAGTCGTACTTGCGTACGCACTCGCTGACCCGTTTCAGGAAGGCAGCCCGGTCAAAGGGTATTTCCGGGAACAGGATGATGTGTGGCGCGTCACCCGCTTTCTCGCCGGCCAGTCCGGAGGCAGCCGCAATCCAACCGGCGTGGCGGCCCATGACCTCGAGGATGAACACCTTGGTGGAGGTGCGCGACATCGACATCACGTCGAGCGCTGCCTCGCGTGTCGAGATGGCGATGTATTTGGCAACCGAGCCGAAGCCCGGGCAGGTGTCGGTGATGGGCAGATCGTTGTCTACTGTCTTGGGCACGTGGATCGCAATGATCGGGTAGCCGAGACGCTCACCGAGTTGCGATACCTTCAGGCAGGTATCGGCTGAGTCGCCGCCGCCGTTGTAGAAAAAGTAGCCGATATCGTGGGCACGAAACACTTCGATGAGGCGCATGTACTCGGCACGATTTTCGTCGAGGCCCTTCAGCTTGTAGCGGGCCGAGCCGAATGCGCCACCTGGGGTGTAGCGCAGGCCGGCGATGGCGCGTGCGCTTTCCTTGCTGGTGTCGATCAGGTTCTCGTCGAGAGCGCCGAGGATGCCGTTGCGTCCCGCATAAAGCTTGCCGATCCGGTCGCGATGCTTGCGTGCAGTCTCGATCACTCCGCAGGCGGAGGCGTTGATAACGGCGGTAACACCGCCGGACTGGGCATAGAACGCGTTCCGCTTCGGCATGGCAGGGGCTCTCCTGAAGTGTTTTTATGAAGTGAAAACTAGCATAACGGCGCCAGTTCCGCGTTTGTCCGCCATGCCGGCGAGCTGCAGCCCTGGTCGAACCGAGAGACGCAATCCCGGCCTGCGGTTTGACGCGGCGAAGCCTGTCACTGTAGTTTACGCGGCCTCTCTATTCCGATCAGGAGCGCCCAATTGCGCATCGTCTTTCTTGGCGCGCCGGGTTCCGGCAAGGGCACGCAGGCCCAGCGACTCATGGCTGAGCGCCACATCCCGCAGGTCTCTACCGGCGACCTGCTGCGCGAGTCCGTCGCAGCGGGCACCGAGCTCGGTCGCAAGGCGAAGGCCGCCATGGATGCCGGTGAGCTGGTTTCCGACGACATCGTGCTGGGAATCATCCGCGAGCGGCTGCAGCAAGCCGACGCCGCGGCCGGCTTCGTACTCGACGGTTTTCCGCGCAATCTGGCCCAGGCCACTGCACTGGAAGACGTCCTCGCCGGGATCGGCCAACCGCTGGATGCCGCCGTACTCATCGACGTCGAATTCGACATCCTGATGAAGCGACTCACGGGCCGCCGCACCTGCTCGGTTACCGGCAAATTGCTGAACATCTACTTCTCGCCCAAGTCCGAGCTGGATGCCTGCCTGAAAGCTGGCGGCGAACTCGTGCAGCGCGCTGACGATAATGAAGAAACGATCGGCAACCGGCTCAAGGTATACCGCGCCCAGACCGAACCGCTGGTCGAACACTACGAGGCTGCAGGCCTGCTGCGTACGATCAGTGGCCAGGGCAGCGTGGATGAGGTCTATCAGCGGATACAGCAGGCGCTCAAGGCCTGACAACGGCTGAAAACAGCGCCTCAGGCGTTACCGATGGCTGCGAGCAGCGCCTCGCCGATCACTGATCGCCGCCAGCCCGAGAGCGGGCGCACCTCGCGTTCGCCGCGGATCAGTGCGGTGAGATCCTTCCGTGTGGCAAGGATTTCCGGCACCACGTTCAGCGCCTTCGCCACCTCATCGACCACTTTAGCCAGGCGTTTGATCTCAGCCGGATCGATCAGCTCAGGGCGCATTTCCTGGCACAGGTCGGTACCTCCCGCGAGGTCATCCGCAGCTGCCGCCAGCTCGGCGAGCAGCGCGCCCGCCTGACGCCGCACCACGCCCGCCGGCAAATCTTCGCAGTTCGCCAGGGTGGCTTCGTCGCGCGGATTGCGCTGTGCGATGTCCAGTAGCGCGCGATCGCTGAGGATCCACTGCCGTGGCCGGTCGGCGCGGATCGCCTGTTCCTCCCGCCAGCGGGCCAGGCGTCGTGCTCGCAACTGTACGGCGACCGGCATGCGCGGCAAACCGGACAGGCGACGCCACGCGCCCTCGGGGTCGTTCTGGTACAGGACAGGATCGACGAGTCGTGCGCTGTCCTCAATGGCCCAGGAATAGCGTCCGAGGCGCTCGAGTTCCTCGCAGAGCAAAGCATGCACGGTGGGTAGGTGGATGACATCCGTGTTGGCGTAGGCGATCAATTCGGGGCGCAGCGGCCGCTGTGACCAGTCCGCCCGCGTGTGGGTCTTGTCGACATCGACGTCCAGCAGCGCCTTGACGAGTGCGGCATAACCGATCTGGGCGGGATGACCGACCAGCGCGGCTGCGATCTGCGTGTCGAACAGCGGCTGTGGCAGGTGCTGGTGGCTGACCCACGCAACTTCGAGATCCTGTTTTGCCGCGTGCAGCACGCGCACGCCGGTGCCGGAGCAGAGGATGTCCCACAGCGGACTCGTATCGAGCCCCGCCAGCTCATCGACGCAGAATACCTGTGAGCCGGCTGCAATCTGCACCAGGCAGAGGCGCGGCGTAAACTGTGTGGTACGCGCAAACTCGGTATCGACGGCGATGAGGCCGTCGCGCGAAATTGCCGCACAGGCGTCTTCAAGCT
This sequence comes from Gammaproteobacteria bacterium, assembly GCA_049290495.1. GTDB lineage: Bacteria > Pseudomonadota > Gammaproteobacteria > Steroidobacterales > SHZI01. The sequence continues at coordinate 31,959 of JBATNV010000061.1, forward strand.
GGGATTGCTGATCGACCAGTGCGCCGGTCTGGATAAGGGCTGGCATAAACGCGGAGTGTAGTGGATCATCGTCCATTCCCACCACGGTTACGGATTGCGCGGCTGCAGACGATGCTCGCCATCATCGACTTTTTCCTGCAGATCACACTGCGCCGCCGGGGTCCGGAAGATCTGCCGGCTTCGCGTTTTCTGCTGCTTTCGTCGGCCCTGTGCTATGCCATCGTGCAGATGTTTTTGGCCCTGCCGATCTACAGCCTGTCGGTCATGCTGTTCAGAAGTGTCCTGATCGATATCGGTCTGCTGTGCCTCTGTGTTTGGGGTCTCTTGTGGCTTACGCGGCACATGTCACGGTCCGGGCAGACGCTGACGGCATTTTTCGGTACCGGCGCATTGCTCGGCGTGCTGATGCTGCCCTTCAATTACTGGCTTGATGCGCTGTCTGTGCCCGGTCAGGCGGCTTTGCTGCCGACGGCGGGCCTGCTCGCGATCGTCAGCTGGTCGCTGGTGGTCAACGGGCACATCTTTTCCCGTGCGCTGTCGATACCTTTTGTGGCAGGTCTCATGCTTTCACTTGCATACTTCTTTCTGAATTACCTGGTTTTCTGGCAGCTCGGACCACCGCCTGCCTGAGGCGCTTTTTGCATGCAGCATGTACACATACTTGGCGTTTGCGGCACTTTCATGGGCGGCGTCGCGGCGATCGCCCGCGAGGCCGGGTTCCGCGTCACCGGTTCAGATCGCAATATCTATCCGCCGATGAGCGAGCAGCTGGCCCGGCTGGGCGTCGAGCTGATCGAAGGTTATGAAGCCGCGCAGCTCACACCTGCGCCCGACATGGTGGTGGTCGGCAATGTGATGACGCGCGGCATGCAGGTCATCGAGGAACTGCTCAATCGTCGTATCCCGTACATGTCTGGCCCCGAGTGGCTGGCAACGACGGTGCTGCGCGATCGGCTGGTGATCGGTGTGTCGGGTACGCACGGCAAGACCACGACCACCAGTCTGGTGGCCTGGATACTTGAATATGCCGGACGCAATGCGGGTTTTCTGATCGGCGGCGTGCCGGCAGATTTCGAATTCTCGGCGCGGCTTGGCAAGGATCCGGTATTCGTCATCGAAGCCGACGAGTACGACACGGCGTTCTTCGACAAGCGCGCGAAGTTTCTCCTATACCGGCCACAGACGCTGATCATCAACAATCTGGAATTCGATCACGCGGATATCTATCCGGACCTCGCGGCGATCACCCGGCAGTTTCACCAGCTGGTCCGTGCGATTCCAGGCAACGGCACACTGATCGTGCCCGGCAAGGATGCCAACGTCGATGCGCTTCTGAAGCTCGGTTGCTGGACGCCGCTGCAGCGCTTTGCCAGCAGTAGCGGCACTGTGGCTGAGTGGACAGCCATTGAAGATCCGCCGGGCACCCTGTGCATCCAGCATCAGGGCGCAGAAGTGGGTCGCTGTGACTGGCAGTTGTCCGGTTCGCATAACGCCGAGAATGCGCTCGCAGCGCTGCTGGCTGCTGTCTCGGTCGGTGTCGCGCCAGCCGTTGCGATCGAAGCCATCGCGCGCTTCGGCGGCGTGCGTCGCCGGCTACAGCGTCTCGGTACCTTCAACGGCGTGCAGCTCTTTGATGATTTTGCGCATCATCCGACCGCCATTCGCCGCACGCTCGAGGCGATCCGCGGGCGTGCCGATGTGCGCCGGGTGATCGCAGTGTTTGAGCCGCGTTCGAACAGCATGAAGCTCGGCGTCTATCAGGACACGCTGGCGGCCGCGCTTTCGGCTGCGGATCTCGCCTGGATACTTCGGCCGGCGGGCCTGCGCTGGGATCTGGATGCCGAGTTCCTTGATGCACCGCAGGTGCGGGTCTGTGCCGACACCGCTGCCATCGTGCGTGAGCTGGTCGCTGCCGGACAGCCTGGCGATGCTGTCGTCGTCATGAGCAACGGTGATTTCCAGGGCATTCACGGCCAGCTGGCGACCGCGCTCGGCGCCACTGAATGAAGGTGCCTGCGGTGACGCGCCGATGACACGCATGACCATTCCGCTGTTCCCGCTGAACGCCGTGCTGTTCCCCGACGGCCCCCTGCCACTGCGAATCTTCGAAGCCCGCTATCTCGACATGATCAGCCGCTGTCTGCGCGAGGAAAGCAGTTTTGGTGTGGTGCAGATCTGCAGTGGTACGGATGTCGGCGAGGTGGAGACTGCAGACGTGGGAACCCTGGCGCGGATCGTGGACTGGTATCAGGGCAGCGACGGGATTCTGGGTATTACGGCGCGCGGCACGCGCAAATTCCAGCTGCACGACATCAGCCGTCAGACGGACGGGTTGTATGTTGGCGAGGTCGGGCTACTTGCCGAGGAGCCGTGCCTGAAGTTGCCGGAGGAATTCAAACCCATGGCCGCACTGCTCGAAACCGTGATCGACGATCTGGGCCGGCTTTATGACGCTATCGACAAGCACTATGACGATGCAGCATGGGTCGGCTACCGGCTCGCGGAGATCCTGCCGATGCCCTCGGCAGAGAAGCAGAGCTGTCTGGAGCTTCTGGATCCGATCGAGCGTCTGCACGCACTGCGCCCCATGCTGCGCCCCTTTCGTCACGAGCGCGGACAGTAGTCCTGCCGTTGATCCAGTGGCGCGGACTCAGCGGGTCTGTACCGGTCTGGTTTTCAGGCCGTCTCTGGCCAGCATGCTGAGCACGCTGTCCTCGCCGACCAGGTGCAGTGTTCCGATGACGACCAGGTAGTCCTGTGAATCGTTGGCGAGTGCGGCGATCGCGCGACTGAAGCCTTCGTTGCGCCTGAGGATCAGGCTCCGGTAGACCTCGGGCTGGTCGCGGACGCTGTCAAGCATTTCGCGATCGAGTGCGGGCACATCGCCGGCTTTCCAGGCACTGATCATGTCATCGACTTCGTCGCCGATGGTGCCGGCTTCTTCGAGCGTCAGCAGCAGGAAAGTGCGTTGTGCAGCGGGCGACAGCGCATCGAGTGCCTTCAACTGCCCTTCAAGCGTTTCCAGTCCGCGAATTTCCTTCCCGGCTTTCTTCGCGTCTACCACGATCTGGTTTTCCACACCGCGGGATGGATCGAAGCCGAGCTGGTCGAGGCGCAGCTGCGTGACGACGACGGCTGCATACCACGGCTCGAACGGCGCCAGCGACGACATATCGATACCGATTTTCTGTGCTTGTTCCAGCGCGCTGCTCCAGGCCGCGGAACCGAGCAGTTCGGGCAGCTGCCGGCCGCGCGGATCGCGGGCCAGCCCGGCGACGGTCGCTGAGGTCGCGACCGTATCCATGTCGTCCATGTCGAGTTCCATGTACACGACATCTGCCGCGTCGACTGCCTTGGCGATGGCAGGGTCGAGCGGGTAGTCAGAGGGACGCAGCGTGTGGATCGAGCCGAGCAGCAGTATGTGATTCCGGGTGCCAGTGACTTCCCAGAGGGGCAGGGCGACAGCGCTGCTGGCAGCGAGCCATACAGCGATCAACAGCACGGCCACGCGTCTGATCGACATTTCTACTCCACCCAGACCACCGAAGTCTGCATCGTGCCATCCGCATAGAGATCCAGCCACCGGTAGCCGGGTGGCCGCGTGTCGAGGCTGAAATTCTCAGCGCCGGGCAGGAACTGTGCGCAGGTTGAGGGTGTGCTGATCAGCCGCACGCCATTGCGCAGCCGGTCTGACGCCTGGTGTACATGGCCCCAGACGATGGCCCGTACCTGGGGGTGCTGGTCGATGACGGCCAGGAAATCGGCCGCATTGCGCAGGCCGACGGTGTCCAGCCAGCGACTGCCCATGGCGATCGGCTGATGATGCAGGGTCACAAGGACGTGGCCCTCGCGATGCGTTGTCAGGGCTTGCTGCAGTCGCTCCAGTTCGGCTGCGGAGAGTAACCCGCCGTCATCATCGGCCATCTTGCTGTTCAGCATGATCAGCCGCCATGGCGGATAGTCGCCGACGTCGCAGATGTGGAAAGGAGCGGCTGACAGCACCGCCTGCATTATGCCCAGCGAATCGTGGTTCCCCGGCAGGCAATGTACCGGTATGCCGGGCTCCCCCAGGAGTTCCCGAAAACGCTCATAGCCTTGCCGGCTTTCGTCCTGTACCAGATCGCCCGTGGCAAGTATCAAATCCGGCCGGTGCGGATCGGCGAGTGCGTGTTCGAGGCTGGCGACCAGACTGGCATCGGTATTGACGCCGCGCATGCAGGCATCACGACTGGCATGCAGATGCGGATCGGAGACATGCAGGATGCGCAGAGAGCTATGGATCACTTGTTGCTGATACGCGCGTTGACTGATCGGGAAAGGTCACGCCAGAGATTATCGCGACAACCAGTCGCCGACGATGAACCGGTTTCGCATTGCCGGCAAGGGGCTGCTACGGGCCATGGATAATGCGACGGCAGTCGCGTTCCATCTGGCAAGACTGGACCGTCAGCGCCGGAATCTGACGATCACGCGCTGGCCGACGAGATAGGGCAGATTGTCGGCCGTGAGTATGCATTCGGCCGCCCGGGCATCGATACTCCCGGTGGTGTCGCTGTCTTTTGTCGGTGGCCCCAGAATCCCTGCGATTCTGACAACCCTGGCCGGGTAAGAGCTTGAGGTGTCGCTATCGGTGGAGACTTCGGCCTCTGACCCGACGTGTACAGTTGCCAGATCGTCTTCCGCCAGTTCGGCCCGAACCATACGTGCCCCGCCGGGCAGGATCTGCAACAATCCCTCTGCGCTTTCTGCATCAACTCGTTCGTCGGGGTGTGCTGCGCTCCTCAATACGCGTCCATCCACCGGACTGTGCACCACGCGTGCGTCGAAATCGAGCTGGGCGGCGCGGACATTCTGCCGTGCAATTTCAGTTGCTGCTGTGGCGGCGCGAATCCCGGCTTTCAGGTTTGCCGCCTCGACACCCGCGTGTTCAGCGAGAGTGGCCGCTTGTGCGCCTGCCTCCGCTGCTTCGCGCAGCTCGGTGACATCGCGTTCGGCGATCGGTAGTCGTGCCTGCAGCCCATCGGCCTGCGCCTCCGCCTGCGCGAGCGCTGCGCGCGACGTGGCAAGACGAATGGCGAGCGGCGCGTCATCCATCGTTACCAGGATCTGTCCCGCCTTTACCGTATCACCTTCGTGGACGAGGACTTCGTGTATCCGGCCATCCCATGGTGCACGAATGGTGCGGATTCCGCCCTCGACGCTGATCCAGCCGCGGGCCACGGCGACGTATGGCGTCGTCACCGGCTGTTCCGGTGGGTCGCCGGAACAGCCGGCGACGACGAGCTGCCACAGCAGTATCGGCAGTACGCGGAATCGCTGGTTTGCACTGTCAGTGCTCATGTCACGGCGTCCACCTGTCCAACAGGAGCGTTGTCGCGCCGGTCGCTAAGAATTTTGCCGTCTTCGATAGTCAGTACCCGGTCGGCATGACGGATCAGTCGCGAGTCGTGGCTGACGCAGAGTACCGTGGTACCCGAGGTCCGTGCGAGCCGGTGCAGGCTGTCGATGACGACCTGGCCACTGGCGGCGTCCAGCGCACTGGTAGGTTCATCGGCAAAGATCAGGTCGGGTTCCTTGGCCATCGCGCGCGCGATGGCGACGCGTTGTTGTTCGCCACCGGAAAGCTCGGCGGGAAGCGAGTCGACCCGGTCGGCAAGACCAACTGCTGCCAGTGTTTCATGCGCGAGGCGATGTGCCGACTGGCGATCGACTCCGACATGTCCAAGCAGCAGTGCGACCTGCTCCCAGGCGCGCAGCGCCGGGAACAGATGAAAATGCTGAAATACGAAACCGATGTGTCGCAGCCGAAAGCGCTCGATGGCAGCCTCGTCCATCGTCCAGAGATTCTCGCCCAAAATGTGGACACGGCCCGCATCAGGCCGGAGCAGTCCACTCAATACCGCAAGCAGCGTACTCTTGCCGCAACCCGAAGGTCCGCAGACCAGCGTCAGTTCGCCCGGCAGGATATCGAGCGACAGCCCGTCGAGGACTGGTCGCCTGATCTGCCCGGACACGAACGACCGGAATACGGCGTTGGCATGAATTGCGGGGCTATGCATCGCGATCAGCGCAACAGCATGGCCGGATCGGAGCGTCCCAGCGTTGACGCTGCGACCAGGCCAGAAATGATGACGATCCCCGTAACGGCAAGCGCGCAGACTGCTGCGGTCGCCGCGTTGAGGTCCACCGGTACATCCTGCGTACGGGCCAGGATAACTACGATAGCCATCAGCGCCATCGCTAGTGCGAGGCCAGCGCCTGCAACCCAGCAGGCCTGCTCAAGGACCACCTTCCGGAGCTCGCCACGGCCGACACCAAGCGCGCGCAGCGTGGCATATTCCGGAATCTCGCCGGCCACTGCCGCGGCCAGCGATTGTGCAGCGATCAGCGCACCCGATATGAAGATGATGCCGCCGAGGAGGACGAAGCCCGCACCGGCTCCTGTTTCGAAGAACCAGTAGCTTGCAGCGCGCGTGGCGAAATCGTCGGCGGTCCAGACCGCATATCGTGCGTCACCGGAACGGGGTGCAACGCGGGCGGCGACAATATCGGCGCTGGTTCCGGGGCGCAGCGCGGCCACGTAGTACGCGCTGTGGTCCGTGTCCTGCTTATCGGACGACAGGCGACGGGCCGTTGCCAGTGAGGTGATCACGTTGACACCACCGAGCGCGCGCAGGCCAGAGGCAACGCCGGCCACGCGTACGGTATGGCCATTGATGACGGCGGTCTCGCCAATCGCCGTGCCTAGTTTCGGGAGATCGGCCCGATCAACGACGACCGCATCCGGGGATCGCAGCGCAGCGCGCAGTTCTGCTGACAATGCCTTGGCAAACATCAGGCCCTCCGGGCGCGGGTCGATACCGGAAATGAAAACCGAGACGGCACCGCGGGTAGCTGGTGCGCGCCAGTCACCGTCCAGCCAGTCGAAAGCCTCGACCCGTTCGATGTCTGGGTCCAGCAGCATCCGCAGCGCAGCGCTCGCCGCAACTGGTCGACCAAGTTCCACGGTTTGTGTCCCTGGATAGCCGACCCAGAGCTGCGCGCGTGACGTGCGGATGTAGATGCTGGCACTGCCGAAAATACCGAGCAACAAAGCCGACTGCACCAGCAGCATCAGGCTTGCGAACGCAACCGCGAGTGTTGCCGGCAGAAACCGGCGCCAGCCGTGGAGCAGGGATTTTCTGGCCAGCGCAACCACGTCAACCTGCCGCTTCGGTCGCCGGAAGAGGTGCCCCGCCCATCGCCTTGTAGAATGCGATGAAGGCCTGTCCGACCGCTTCGTCGCACTCACTGAGATCAATCTGTGCCGCCAGTTCGTGGCTGCGGGCTGCCCATATATCGAGCTCACTGGCGCGTCCCAGTGTCGCAAGCTTTTCGGCCGCCCGGGTTTCCTGCACGCGGCGCTCGAGAGTGGATCTGAGCGCTGCCGCCCGTTCGCGTTGTGCGCTGAAGGTACCGAGCGCCGACTGTGCTTCTGCATATCCCTCAAGTACCGCTTGCCGGTAAGCGAGTACTGCTGCGCGCAGGTCGGCGTCACGCGCGTCGACAACGGCCCGCCGCCAGCCCCAGTCGAACAGTGGGATGTCGATGACTGGTCCGAATGCCGCCAGTCCTTGCGTTCTGGTGGCCGATGTTCCGCTGACACGCATGCTGTAGCCCAGGGTCCCCACGAGGCTCAGGTGCGGGTAAAGCGCAGCGCGGGCCAGTCCGGCATCGCCAGCCGCACGCAACACAGCCTGTTCAGCCTCGGCGATATCGGGCCGGTATCGCAGCAGGTCAGCGGGAGTGGCGTCCAGGCTCGCGTCGGTCGACAAGGGTGTGCGTTCGGCGAGCCAGCCCGGATCGATCGAGGTGCGGCCAATCAGCAAGGCCAGTTGCTGGCTATGGTTGTCGAGCAGGGCGCGTTGCTGCGCCCTGCTCGAAATCAATGCGTCCTCCGCATCCAGCGACTGGTGGGCAAGCAGCGCAGAGATTTGGCCGGTCCGCAACAGGATTCCATTCAGGTCGGCGCTTTTTCGTGCCGCGCCAAGTGCGGCGTCAAGCGCGTCGAGCCGGGCGACGCCAGCCCGCACCCCGATCCATGCGCGAACAACATCGGCGACGAGTGTCACTCTGGCCCCATGCTCCCGGGCGAGTGCAATGCCTGCATCTGCCACAGCCATTTCAGCAACCCCCTGTTGCTGCCCGAACAGGCCAAGTTCCCAGCGGGCATCGAAACCTGCCTGATAAAAGTTCGCTGTCGTCTCGACGCTGGCAGCCGGGGCTGCCCTGAAAGACACGGTCGGTCGAAACAGATCGCTGCCGTGGGCAGCGAGTGCGCGTGCCGCACGCACTCGTTCGCCGGCGATTGCGAGGGTCAGATTTTGTGCAAGCGCGAGCCTCACCAGCTCGTCCAGTTGGGGATTCCCGAAAGCAGACCACCATGTCGTTACCGTGGTGCTTGCGTCGTCGGTTCGTGACAAACCAGGGTTCTGCCATGCGACGGGCAAGCCCCGGTCCAGCGCCGGCGCATCGGGCTGCGTTACGCAGCCGCTGACCGCGAAAACTGCCGACAGGACGACGGCAACAGTCAACCAGAACAGGCTTTTCACCACCACCTCATGTGGGCGACCAGGCCCTTGCGGGTTGCAGTGGCGTATGCGCCACTAGCCAGGTTTGGACGTCTCATGGAGCCGGAATCAATCGACGGAATCTGTACGCGCAGCAGGGTGCTTGAGAGCGCCAGTGTCTTCCTGCACGATGCGCCGATGATCGCCTGTGTGTGTGTCTGCCCGTGACTGCCGCTGCCGCGCTGCTGTGGCTGCTGAACACGATTCTCGATGTCGGTGGCCAGCTGGCATTCAAAAGAGCTGCCGCAAGCGCTACCGGTGAGCACGCTTTCGACCACTGGCGATCGATGGCTGCGGCGCCATGGCTCTGGCTGGGAATCGTAGCCTTCGCCGCAGAGTTCTTTGTCTGGATGGCGTTCCTGACGCTGGTCGCCTTGTCGGTTGGTGTGATGCTGGGCTCGGTCAGCATCATTGTGCTGATGATTGCGGGGCGTCTGTTGTTTGGCGAAATGCTGACGCCGTGGCGAGTCGCAGGGATTGCACTGATAGCATGCGGCGTAACGATTGTCGGGGCGCCTTGAGAAAGCCCTGATGCGCCGCTTTTACATAGTCGGTTTCTGCCTGCTGCTGGCTTTCGACAGTGCGGCACAGCTGTGCTTTTCGCTGGCCGGTGCGGGTGCCGCACCGTTCACGCCAGGCGTCGCATGGCTGAATCGGGTATTGAGCCAGCCGTGGACCTATGGGGCTGTCGCGGGCTATATCGGTGCGTTTTTTACCTGGCTGACACTGTTGCGACGGGCTCCGGTAGGTGCGGCCTTCGCGGCTTCGCATCTGGAGGTTGTTGCGGTTCTTGCCTTGTCGGTTGCCGTGCTCGGTGAGACGCTCACCTTGCGCAAGATCGTTGGTTGCACGGTCATCGTCGTCGGCATTCTGTGCCTTGCACGAGATCCGCCGGCCGAGTCGCAGTGACCCATGTACGAGGTGCCACCGACCGCTGGTCTTCCGCTGCGTTGGCAGGATTTGCTGCCGGGTCGGGGTGACCGGCTGGCTGCCGGACTCGAAGCGCTGACCGGATTAACGGTGCAGATCGAGTGTTCTGGGACAGCGTGTCTGGTGCTTGCCCTGAATGCGCTGCGCACCCGGAGCAGACGCTCGCGGGTCGTGATTCCGGCCTACACCTGTCCGCTCGTGCCACTCGCGATTCGACACGCGGGTTTGCAGGTCGAGTTATGCGACCTCGCGCCTGGGCACTACGACTTCTCTCCTGATGCCCTCGATGCCGTGTGCGGGCCGGACACGCTTGCCGTCATTCCGACCCATCTCGGCGGACGGGTCGCAGATGTGGCTGGCGCATTACGTATCGCCGGGCATGCCGGTGCCAGCGTGGTTGAGGATGCTGCCCAGGCGCTGGGCGCGCGCTCCGGTGACAAGCCGGTTGGTACGCTCGGAGATGCAGGCTTTTTCAGCCTGGCTGTCGGCAAGGGACTTACGACCTTCGAGGGTGGTGTGCTGGTGGCCCGCAATTCACTATTGGGCGAGGCGGTACGGGTCGAAGGTGCGCGGCTCACCCGCCGTCAGTCGCTGATCGAAATCCGGCGGAGCCTGGAGCTGCTCGCCTATGCAGCCAGCTACAACCCGTTCGCCCTGACAATGACCTACGGCTGGCCGCTTCGCCACCGGTTGCGTCGGGGTAATCTGCTTGCCGCCGTGGGCGACGACCTGAACGGGAACATCCCGCTGCACCGGGTATCAGCGTTCCGCCTTGCTATTGCAGGCCGTGCGCTTGACCGGTTGCAGGCGTTTCATGAGTGCCTCGAAATCCAGGCCCGGGATCGCTGTGCGCAGTTGCAAGCACTGCCGGGCGTCCGCGTCCTTGCGGATGCACCCGGCGATCGCGGTGTCTGGCCGCTACTGATGGTGCTGATGCCAGGTGTAGTGGAACGAGATGCTGTACTCGCCGATCTGTGGGGATCCGGACTCGGTGTCGGGCGGATGTTCCTCCATGCCGTGCCCGACTATCCGTACCTGAAGCAGGTAGTGCCGGCCGTGGATGTTCCGAACGCGCGATCCTTTGCTGCGCGCATGCTCACCGTATCAAATAGTCCATGGCTGGACGAAGCACGTTTTGCCACCGTACTGGCGTCGATCGGTGCGGCGGCACAGCGCGGACACTACTGACCGAGCGCGGCCAGCAGCAGGCGATTGACCGCGGCGTGCTGTCCTTTTGCGCGTCGTACATCGGGTACGCCGACTGCTTTCTGGTGGTCGAGCGCGCTCAGCCAGCGCTTCCACCATGTGTGGTAATCCGCGGCGGACAGTTCGCCCGTCACATCGCTGCCGATCAGCCGTCGTTGCAGGATGTCCACGACGGTCAGCGCGTCGCCAACGGTCATCTGCCCCTGGTCCCAGTTCGTCTGACACGTCGCCCGGCTGAGCACGTCCTTGTCGATGGACAGGTAGCAGGGGGCTTCGCTGGCGTGCATTTCCGCCGTGAAATGTTCGAGCAGCAGTCCGATATCAGCGAAGTGGCGGAACGCGTGGGCGACGCGAACCACGCTGGCCCAACGCACGTCGACGTCGACGCACCAGTAGGTGAGCTTGCCGGCCAGCAATGGTGCCCAGTAGTGGGCCCAGGAATTGACGAGTCTGAGGTCGCCAGAGCTGATGCCAACAACATGCACGTGCCGGACCTGCGGCAACGCTGCCACGCGACGCACCCAGGAGCCGCAGTGGATGCCAAATGGAAAGCGCATATTGTCCGGGTGGTTGTCCAGAACCACGACATCGATCGGCGTAGCGATCGCCAGCCTTTCGAGCAGTATGGCGCTGACATGGTGAAAATCGCCGCTGCCGGTCAGTACCGGGCCGTGGCTGGCTGGAAGCTGCGTGGCCAGATGACGGGCCAGCGCACGGAAAGTGTTGTTGCCGCAACCAAAGCGCACGGCTTCCTGCCAGTCTGCGAGGGGCACGCGCAACTCATCCAGCAGCGGTGCTACCGACCCGTCAAAATCGAGCACCACCGGTTGCCTCATCCCCGTTTGTCTATCGGAGCAGGTGCCCAGCCGGTATCCTGTTCGAGCCAGGGTCGTGCGATTTTCAGGCCTGCGCGCAACACGGGATTGCGCACAAAAACTGCGTGCCTGGTCAGTGTGAAGCTGGCGCCAAGGTAGGCTTTCACCTCCGGATCGGTCCAGCCAGCAACGTAGTACCGGAGGCTGGCGGCGTGCGCGAACTCGAGGTTGTGAAACCAGCTGACGGCATAGAGGTTATGCACTCGCGCCTGCGGGTAACGAAAGCCGACGTACTTGTCGACCAGGTTCTCGCCCGCTACATAGCAAAGGTTCCAGCCGATCAGTTCCGGACCATGTCGGTACAGAAACAGAATGCCGCCGCTGTCCGCGTCCTTCAGTATGGCCTGCATGAAATCCCGGGACAGCAGGTCGAAGTGGATGGTGCTCTGCTGATAGACATTGAGGTACAACGCATAAATCTCCTCGAGAAAATCAGCATCGCTGAATATGCTGCTACCGGTAGTGACGACCGATACATCGAGACTGCTGCAGGATCGCAACTTGCGCCGCAAGTCCCGGCGATGAGTACGGGAGAAGCGCTGCAGAAACTCGTCCACAGACGGAAAATCGACCGGCACATAGGCCAGCGCCTGTCCGTTCACCATTACGAAACCGGCATCTGCAGCCGCGATGGAAAGTTCCACCGCCAGTGTGTTGCTGTGCGCGTCGAGCAGGGGCGAATGCCACGGAATGTCTTTCAGTACCAGTAACTGGCTTTGCTGCCCGTGCCGGGCCTTGAGTGTCGCCACCAGATCTGCGGGGCGGGTCGCCACCGGCAGCGGAAAATATTCGGAGACCGTCGTGCCGGCAAAGCGCGCCGAAAGTCGCAGTGCCCGGCTCCACAGGGCTGAGCCCGGCAGCCCGCGCACGCGTGTTTGCAGGGTTGGGCTGGCGGTCGTCAGGATGTCATAGTCGGTCGCAAACACGGGCACGCCGTGAGCGGCACATTCCACATGAAAACCGGCCGGTGGGTGCGCAATGAAATGCCGCAGCAGTGACTCGGGCTCAAGGCTGCCCGGACGAACACTGTTCGTGGCCTCATTGCCGGCTGGTGTCTGCGCGCTTGAAAAGCAATGAGGCATTAGTGCCACCGAAGCCAAAACTGTTGGACAGGACGGCGTCTACCTGCCCGCGCTCCGAGCGGGTGACAATTGGCAGGTCGGCGAACTCGGGGTCCAGGGGTTCGCAATTCCGCGACACCGGAATGTAACCGTGCTCGAGCATCGCAATGCTGAACACGGCCTCGATCGCGCCTGCGCCACCCAGGGTATGACCCGTCATCGCCTTGGTCGATGAAATCGGCGGGATACGTGTACCAAAGGTGCGGCGAATGGCGACTGCCTCCGCGCGGTCGCCGAGCCGCGTCGCGGTACCGTGCGCATTGATCGCGCTGATGTCTGTTGTGGTGAGTCCCGCGCTGGCTATGGCGGCAGTCATGCAATCCGCTGCGGACCTGCCTTCCTGATCGGGCAGAACGAAATCGCTGGCATCGCCATTGGCCGCATAACCGATCAGCTCGGCGTGTATCCGTGCACCGCGTGCGAGCGCAGCCTCACGCTCCTCCAGGATCAGCACCGCGGCACCTTCACCGAGTATCAATCCGTCACGGTCGGCAGCAAACGGCCGTGGTGTCGCTTCCGGCCGGTCGTTATGGCTGCTGGACAGCGCGAAACGCAAGGCCTGAAACGACGCAGCGACGAGCGGGCTTAAGGCCTCGCCACTCCCGACAATCGCCCGATCAAGAGTACCGCTCCGGATCAGCTCAAAGCCGTGTCCAGTGCAGTGGGCGCCGGTTGCGCAGGCTGAACTGATTGAATAGCAGAGTCCGCCCGGCCTGAGGGCTGCGGCGACCATCGCGCTGGGCGCGCTCGACATCGTACGCAGTACGGTGGTTGAACTGACCTTGCCGGTTTCGCCTGCGTAAACGCGTCTAGCCTGTTCGTAGATGGTCTCGGCGCAGCTGACTCCGGTACCAACGATGCAACCGGTACGACGTGACTGCAACAATTCCTGCGACAAACCGCTGTCGCGAACGGCGTCGACTGCGGCGAGAACGCAATACAGCGACGCGCCGCCCAGTGTGTTCCTTAAACGTGCTGCGAGACCAGAGGCACCAAGCTTCTCCTCAACACCGCTGAGGGTACCAGCCACCAGGCCTTTGAGGTTCAGTTCTGCCCAGCCGGGAACCTGGCGGATACCGCTGCGGCCCTCGAATACTGCCTCGCTGACGGATTCATAGTCATTGCCGAGGCTGCAAAGCACGCCGACGCCAGTGACAACGACCCGCCGCGGCATCGCTTAGCCGGTCTGCCCGGGGGATGCCAGCTTCACGGCGATGATGTCCATGACGTCGCCGACAGTCTTCAGCCCATACAATTCTTCGTCCTCGATCACGACGCCCAGATCCTGTTCGAGATCGAGCGCGAGTTCGAGTGAATCAATGGACGCCAGGCCGAGATTCTCGCGCAAACTCATGTCGTCCAGTACGGCATCCGGTTGCAGTCCACTGTCGGAGCTCTTGAGTATCCGCGCGATGATTCCTGCCCGGATCTCCGGGGACAGCAGATGCGCCGCGAGTATTGCATCCTTGACGACGACGGGGCTCGCTACGAGCGGCGTCGCAGTGTCGATTGTAGTCATTGGAGAATCCTCCTGTAGTCCGTCATGAATTGTGTTGTCAGACGGGTGACTGTGGCCCGCTCCTGGTCCAGATGCACGAGATGGTAGCTGTCATGCAAAAAATGCACGTGGCATGGCCCTATGACGGTGCGCGCGATGCGGTGTGCATGTCGCGGGCTGCAGATGTCATCTTCGATTGCCTGCACGACGAGCAAGGGCACCGTGGTCTGCGGAAGCTCGTGCAGAACCTTGCGGAAGAAGCGATTCCCCTCGTGAAGGGCCGCAAACGGAAACGTATCCAGTGCGCCGGGCATGGTGCCGTAGCCGTTCAGAATCAGGCGGCGCAAGCGCGTGTTCTTGATGCCGAACGGTTGCCGTTCACGCAGGCCCAGAGTACGAATCGCCGGCAATCGTGACAGCAGCGGCAAGCCGAGCCTGCTCCACCGGGTGTAGTAGGGCATGTTCCAGCCGTCATAGTTGAAGCCGGGCGAATAAAGGCCCACGCCGCAGATACGCCGCTCGCTTTGCGCCAGGTGCAGACCCAGCAGGCCGCCAACACAGATTCCGGCAACGAATACTGAATCGACCTGCTGCATCAACTCTGCCAGCGCCTGTGCAGCGCTGTCGCGCCAGTCCTGCCACCGGGTTGCGCACAATGCGGTGGCATCGGCGCCGTGACCGGCAAGCAATGGCGCGCTGACGGTAAAGCCCGCGCGCCACAGCCCGAGGCCCAGTGGGCGCATCTCCACGGGAGACCCTGTCAGTCCGTGCAACAACAGGATTCCGGTGCGGTTCGTTCCCGAGAGCAGGAATGTACCGTCGGCAGTTACCCCGGTAGATCGTGAGTCAAGGTCCAGGGCAACTTTCCGGACCGGGATTTGTGAGCCGCCGTCCATTACGGTTCTTGCCTGCTGCTCACGAAGCCTGCCGCACGCAGCGTGCAAACAGCTGTCCGAGCAGCTCCATGGCCTGATCGATCTCTGCATAGGAAATCGTCAGCGGTGGCGCCAGCGTCAGTACATTCTTGTAGTAGCCACCGACGTCAAGCACAAGTCCGTGCCGCTTCCCGTCGATGACCAGGTCGCCCTTCAGGCCTTCGATCACGAGGCGATCGGTCAATGCCTTGTTGGGTGTGAAACCGTCGCGTTCACAGATCTCGATGCGCATTGCCAGCCCCAGACCGTCGACATCCCCCATCTCCGGGAACTGTCGTGCCAGCTCACGAAGGCCGCTCATGAAGTACGCGCCCTTTTGCATTGTCATCAAGGCATAGTCATCTTCAGCCAGCAGCTTCAGTGTCTCGAGGCCAGCAGCAGTGCCAAGCGGGTTGCTCGCAAAAGTGGAGTGCGTCGACCCGGGTGGAAAAACCTCCGGTCCGATCAACTCTTCCCGCGCCCAGACGCCCGCCAGGGGATTCAGTCCGTTGGTCAACGACTTTCCAAATACGATGATGTCCGGTCGCAGGCCGACGTGTTCGGCGGCCCAGAAGCGGCCGGTGCGAAAGAATCCCATCTGGATCTCGTCGTCGACGATGAGGATTTTGCGCGCCTCGAGCGTGGACTGCAGATGTTCGAAATACCCGGGCGGGGGCATGACATAGCCACCCGTGCCCTGGACGACCTCAATGAAAAATGCGGCGAACTCGCTCTGCCCGACCTTCGGGTCCCAGACGGCCTGATATTCACTGTCGAAGAGCCGGTCAAACTGTTTCGCACAGTAGAGGTCGCAGGTGTCACGCTTTTTTCCATAAGGGCAACGGAAGCAATACGGAAAGGGAATAAAGCTGGCGCGCTCCCCGAAGTGTCCGTAGCGGCGCCGGTACCGGTAGCTTGAGGTGATTGCCGATGCGCCGAGGGTCCGGCCGTGGTAACCGCCTTCGAAGGCAAACATCAGGCTGCGGCCACCGGAGGCATTTCGTACCAGCTTCAGCGCATCCTCGACCGCTTGCGAGCCGCCGACGTTGAAGTGGATGCGGCCCGGGCCGCCGAAGCGTTCCTGTATGGAATCGGCCAGTCGCACCGAAAGCTCGATCTTTTCGTCGTGCAGGAACTGCGATGCGATCTGGGGCAATGTGTCCAGCTGCCTCTTGACTGCGCCGTTGATCCGCGGATTGGCGTAGCCAAAATTGACTGCCGAGTACCACATCTGCAGGTCGAGATATGGTGTGTCATTTCGATCGAAAACGTAGCTACCTTCGCAGCGTGTGAAAAATTTCGGCTGTGGATCGTAGTGAACCGTGTCACCGCGGGAACAGACACGCGACTCGTCGGCGCGGAGTTCGGCCTCTGAACGTTCCAGGTCCCTCGTGACCGGGGTGTGTGTGGCCATTGCCGTTACTTCTGCATCCATGATCAGGCTGTCCTTTGTAACCAGTGTTGAGCCGTTGATGGCGGGTCGATCCGCTGGCCCGCCGGAGGGAGCAAACCAAGCAGACTGGCGGCCTCGGTGAACGAACTGAAGCTCAGGCAGGGAACTCCGCGCTCATGGCAATGCGCAAGGAGCTTTCCCCGGGCCAGAACAAAGTCCGCCGCATGTGTCGCAACACAGAAGTCCGAAAGTCCGTCACCGACCAGCAGGATTCGCCGACGCACTGGACCTGGTTGCTGGACGAGGCGCGTCGCGACTGCGCACTTGCAACTGACACCACCCGAAGGGCACGGTGGCAGATCTGCGGGCTTTGCAAGCCGGTAGTTGTCATGACCGAGGGCCTCAAGTCGGCCGGCACATACTTCTGTTTGCTTTACGCCGAGCCGGCCGAGCGCCGTCTGGATGATGCGATCGAGTCCGTCACTTGCCACCACCAGCGGGAATCCCCGCCTCGCACAGGCGGCGACGAAGCTGGCAAAGGTTTCGTCAAGCGGCAGGGCGGCTGCAAACTGTTCCAGTTGCGGGCTGGATACCCTGAGCATTGCGATCTGGCCCTGCATACATTCAAGAGCCGTGATCTCACCGGATGTCCATCGTGCTTCGAGGTCCTGCCAGCCCGGCAGCGCGTACTGCTGCAGCAGGGCATCGGTGCCATCAATCCGGCTGATCGTGCCATCAAAATCACACACCACAGCCCACGACGCGTCACCGTCATCGCCCGATGATGAGAGCGGTGTCAACATCGGGGTGCGGTGGCGTTGCAGAATCGTGATGGTATGCAGAGCATCATTTCCATTCCTTGGCGGCCTTTCCGGCTGCCGATCCTTCACAACACGACAGCGCTGAACCGGATATGCCGGTTGGACGCAAGCAACGGCGGTAATCAACCGGAAGATCCACGCTGGCAATGTCGACTGCTGTTTATGGCCGGTGTGGCCCGCCTGTGGATG
The DNA here is from genome assembly GCA_049290495.1 of Gammaproteobacteria bacterium. Taxonomy (GTDB): domain Bacteria; phylum Pseudomonadota; class Gammaproteobacteria; order Steroidobacterales; genus SHZI01. The sequence goes on from JBATNV010000061.1 coordinate 49,515, forward strand.
ACTTGGCACAAGTTCTGGTACAAGGGTGCCGCGCTCCCGGTGAGCACCGGCAGGAGAGACCGATGAAATCCGATGTCGTCCGATAACCGCTCTGCTCGCCATTTCAGGGCTCTGGCCGCATCACTCTGGCCCTATTTCTGCTTCCTGCTGCTGGCCCTGGCGGTCATGACCGTGAGTCGTCTGATTCTGGTTTCCAGCTATTCCAGCCAGATGACGGGAGTCGCATCGATGGCCGACGTCATGGAACGCGGCTGGCGCTTCGACATGGTGGTGATCTGCGGGGTATGTCTCGTCGCGATGCTGGTGCAGTGGCTGGCACCGGGCAGTTTCCTGCTCAGCAGGGTGTGGCAGCGCGTGCTTGTGGCATGGCTGGTGACCTGGCTGATGCTGATCGTCTGGAACGAGGCAGCTACGCCGGACTTCATCGCGGAATTCGGTGTGCGGCCGAATCGCCTGTTCGTCGAGTATCTGAATACACCGATCGAGATCTTTCTGACGATATGGGCGGCGCATCGTGGCGCTTTGCTGATCGGGATTGCGCTGGTTGTAATCACCGGATTTCTGGCGGTGCGCATGATGCGCACGAGGGTTGAGCATGCGCTGCCGTGGCCCCTGCGACTGGTGATTCTTGCGCCGCTGTGTGTAGCGCTGTTCTACGGTATGCGCGGCAGTACCGGGCACCGGCCACTCGGCATCAGTTATGCGGCCATATCGACTGATCCGCTGATCAATACGCTGCCCCTGAATTCCACTTACTCCGTACTGCATGCTGTCGACCAGATGATCAGTGAAGACAAGGAGGTCCAGGCCTACAGTCATTTGCCGGAAGACGAAGTGTTGCGGCGCGTGCGGGCCGGGATGCAGGTGCCGGCGGAGGCTTTCAGGGATCCGCTGCGACCCATGACGTATACGCTGATCCCCACCGGGCCTGTCGGCAAGAAACCGAATCTGGTGATTCTGCTGCAGGAAAGCCTGGGTGCCCGCTATATAGCCAGCCTTGGCGGTTTGCCGGTGGCCCAGAAAATAGAATCCTGGCGTTCACGCAGCCTGTGGTTCGATCAGCTTTATGCGACCGGTACGCGTTCGGCGCGCGGTATTGAAGCGATCACTGCGGGGTTTCTCCCCACCCGGACGAGCAGCGTGATCAAGCTGGAAGGCGCCCAGCACGATTTCTTTACCCTGGCGAAGGCGCTAAAGGCCCAAGGTTACCGGACCGGGTTTATTTACGGTGGCGACAGCGGCTTCGACAATATGCGCCGCTTCTTTCTGGGCAATGGCTTTGATGAGGTGCTCGACTGGTCTGATCTCTCGCCGAGCGCGCAGTTCATGACCACCTGGGGCGTTTCAGACGAGGATCTCTACGCGCGTGTTCATCAGGAAGTGAGCCGGTATGCGCAGGACGGACAGCCGTTCTTCCTGCTCGTGTTCAGTACCTCAAATCACCCGCCATACGATTTTCCAGACGGGCGCATTCCCCTGTATGAAGAGCCGAAGATGACGGCCAACAATGCGGCGCGCTATGCAGACTTTGCCGTGGGAAGCTATCTGGAAACGGCTGCGCAGTCGGCTTACTGGGCGAACAGCCTGTTCATGGTGGTGGCAGACCACGAGAGCCGGGTCAGCGGAGAAGGAATCGTGCCGATCTTTTCGTTTCGTATACCGGCCTTCATCGCCGGCGGGCCGGTACAGCCTCAGGTCGTGAGCCGGCTGGCGAGCCAGATCGATCTGCTGCCGACCGCGCTCTCAATGATGGGTGTGAAGGCCGATATTCCCGCTACCGGCACCGACCAGACCCGCAAGGATCTGGTCGGACCGGGCCTGGCGATCATGCAGTTCAACGATACGGCCGCTTATCGCGTGGGCGATGAGGTCGTGATACTGGCGCCGGGACAGGCGCCCAGCCAGTTCCGCGTGAACGACCAGACGCTGGTGCCGGTTGCTGTCGATACCGAACTCGTGCGCGACGCGCAGGCCACCACCCAGTTGCCGGTGATTGCCTATAAACGCGGCTGGTATCGCTGAGGGCTGCGTCTCAAGGCGTGCCGGTCTAGTAGCGATAGTGCTCGGGCTTGTACGGACCAGCGACGGGCACCCGCAGGTAATCGGCCTGCTGCTGCGTCAGCACCGTGAGGTCGACGCCGATCTTGTTCAGGTGCAGGCGGGCAACCTTCTCGTCCAGGTGCTTCGGCAGGACATAGACCTTCTTCTCGTACTTCGTGGTGTTCTGCCAGAGTTCCATCTGCGCCAGCACCTGGTTGGTGAAGGAGTTCGACATCACGAAGCTCGGGTGACCAGTCGCACAGCCGAGGTTCACCAGCCGACCCTCGGCGAGCAGGATGATCCGCTTGCCGTCCGGGAAGATGACGTGGTCGACCTGCGGCTTGATGTTCTCCCACTGCAGCTTGCGCAGTCCGGCCACATCGATCTCGCTGTCGAAGTGGCCGATGTTGCAGACGATCGACTGCGCCTTCATCTTTGCCATGTGTTCAGACGTGATGACGCCGAAGTTGCCGGTGGCGGTAACGAAGATGTTGGCCTTGTCGCAGGCGTAATCCATGGTCACGACGCGATAGCCTTCCATGGCAGCCTGCAGGGCGTTGATCGGGTCAATTTCCGACACCCAGACGGTGGCCCCGAGGCCGCGCAGCGACTGGGCGCAGCCTTTGCCCACATCGCCATAGCCGGCGACCATGGCGATCTTGCCGGCGATCATCACGTCTGTGGCGCGCTTGATGCCGTCCACCAGCGACTCGCGGCAGCCATAGAGATTGTCGAATTTTGACTTGGTAACCGAGTCGTTGACGTTGATGGCCGGACACATCAGCTTGCCATTGATGGCCATTTCATAGAGCCGGCCGACACCAGTCGTGGTCTCTTCGGAAATGCCGCGCACCTCGCGCATCAGTTCCGGGTACTTGTCGTGCAGGATCGCGGTCAGGTCGCCGCCATCGTCGAGAATCATGTTCGGGCGCCAGCCATCCTTGCCGACGATGCTCTGCTCGACGCACCACCAGTATTCCTCTTCTGTTTCGCCCTTCCAGGCGAACACGGGAATGCCGACAGCCGCGATGGCTGCAGCGGCATGATCCTGCGTGGAGAAAATATTGCAGGAGGACCAGCGGACTTCGGCGCCCAGGCTGACCAGTGTCTCGATCAATACCGCGGTCTGGATCGTCATATGCAGGCAGCCGGCGATGCGCGCGCCCTTCAACGGTTGCTGTGCGCCAAACTCCTCGCGTACTGCCATGAGGCCCGGCATTTCCGTTTCGGCAATCAGGATTTCCTTGCGGCCCCAGGCCGCCTGCGTCATGTCGGCAACCTTGTAGTCGCCTTGCGTGCTGACGGTACGTACTGTGCTGGCGGTCTTGCTCATCGCGGAATCCTCAAGGTGCGTGACGGTGTACTGTGAAAAGCCGGCCCTCAAGCCCGAGCGCGGGCGCCGCGAGCTGTTTTGGAGCTTACTTCGCGGCTCAAGGCCTCAGCCTTATCAGTTCGTTCCCAGCTGAAATTGGATTCTTCGCGGCCAAAATGGCCGTAGGTCGCGGTAGCGCGATAGATCGGCCGGTGCAGGTCCAGCATCTCGCGGATGCCGTAGGGCGTCAGGTCGAAATGCTTGCGCACGATCGCTGTCAGGCGATCAGCCTCGAGCTTGCCGGTACCGAAGGTCTCGATGCTGACTGAGGTCGGTTCGGCGACGCCGATCGCATACGACACCTGTACCTCGCAGCGCTCCGCCAGGCCGGCAGCAACGATATTCTTGGCCACGTAGCGCGCGGCATAGGCGGCTGAGCGATCGACCTTGGTCGGATCCTTGCCCGAGAATGCACCACCGCCATGACGGGCCATGCCGCCGTAGGTATCGACGATGATCTTGCGGCCGGTGAGTCCGCAGTCGCCCATCGGTCCACCGATCACGAAGCTGCCGGTGGGGTTGATGTGGATCTTGTCCTGCCGGAGCGAGGCAAACCACTTCTTGCCGATGACCGGCTTCAGGATTTCCTCGATCACCGCCTCGCGCAGTGCCTTCTGTTTGATGCCCGGTGCGTGCTGGGTTGAAAGCACAACAGCATCGAGACCCACGGGCCGGTCGTCCTCATAGACGACGGTGACCTGGCTCTTTGCATCCGGACGCAGCCAGGGCAGCTTGCCCTTCTTGCGCACTTCCGACTGACGCTTCACCAGTCGATGCGCCAGGGTGATCGGCAGCGGCATCAATACGTCTGTTTCGTTGGCGGCATAGCCAAACATCATGCCCTGGTCGCCGGCGCCCTGTTTGCGCTGGTCGCGCTTTGACAGGCCGCGGGAAATACCCTGGGAAATATCCGAGGACTGCTTGCCGATGGCGTTAAGTACGCCGCAGGACTTGCCGTCGAAGCCCTTGTCGGAATGGTCGTAACCGATGTCGCAGACGACCTGCCGGACCAGTGCTTCGAGGTCAACCCAGGCGTTGGTGGTGATTTCTCCGGAGACCAGCACGAAACCGGTCTTGATCAGCGTCTCGCAGGCGACCCGCGATTCCGGCTCCTGGGCCAGGATGGCGTCGAGGATCGCATCGGAGATCTGGTCCGCCATCTTGTCCGGGTGTCCCTCGGCGACAGATTCGGAAGTAAACAGCTTGCGCGTGGTCATCTGGCTTTCCGCTGGTGAATGTTCGGGGCGCTGATTATAGGCATAGCTGCCGGTCGACACGACTCCGGGTTGCGGCTGCTGCAGCGTTACGCGACAATGCTTGGCGATCTTCCCGCCTCTTTTAGAGGCTACCTTTCCCCCTCTTTTTTGTGGGTGCGATGACAGCCACAGTCCGGACAATTCGTTCAGCGGCGGAACGCCGCCACCTGGCCAATGCGGTTCGCGCCCTTGCGATGGATGCAGTGGAGAAGGCCAGGTCGGGCCATCCCGGCATGCCGATGGGTATGGCCGACATCGCTGAAGTCCTGTGGAATGATTTCTTGCGGCATAACCCGGCGAATCCGCTCTGGCCAGACCGGGATCGCTTCGTGCTGTCAAATGGCCACGGCTCGATGCTGCTCTATGCCGTGTTGCATCTCACCGGCTATCCGCTATCGATCGACGATCTGCGCCACTTCCGCCAGCTGGGTTCGCACACGGCGGGTCACCCGGAGCGGGATCTGCATCTCGGTATCGAAACCACCACCGGCCCGCTGGGGCAGGGCCTGGCCAATGCGGTCGGCATGGCGTTGGCCGAGCAACTGCTGGCCGCTGAGTTCAACCGTCCGGGGTATCCGGTGGTCGATCACCATACCTATGTATTTCTCGGTGACGGTTGTCTCATGGAAGGCATTTCCCATGAGGCGTGCTCACTGGCCGGCACCCTGGGTCTCGCCAAGCTGATCTGTCTCTACGATGACAATGGCATCTCGATCGATGGCCATGTGCAGGCCTGGTTCCGTGATGACACGCCGGCGCGCTTTGCAGCCTATGGCTGGCATGTCGTCCCGGATGTTGACGGACACGATCCGGCGGCGATCCGGGCGGCCATTGTGGCGGCGCGTGCCGACACGGGCCGGCCATCGCTGATTTGCTGCAAGACCATCATCGGCTTCGGCGCGCCACACCGGCAGGGCACCGAAAAGGCGCACGGCGAAGCGCTGGGTGCCGAAGAAGTGGCCGCAGCGCGCACGCAACTGGGCTGGACGTTCCCACCCTTCGAGATTCCGCCGGAGGTCAGCGCCGGCTGGGATGCGCGCCCGGCTGGTGCCCGACTTGAGCAGGAATGGCGTGCTCTCTTCAGTGCCTATGGCCGTGAATATCCGGAACTTGCCTCCGAGTTCATACGGCGCATGAGCGGCGAACTGCCGGCTGGCTGGTCAGCGCATGCGGCGGCAGCGATCGCGAAGATTGCTGGCGAGACGGCCGCCAAGGCGACGCGCAAATCTTCAGAAGACGCGCTTAATGCATTCGTGCCCGGGATGCCTGAGCTGATGGGCGGTTCGGCTGACCTGACCGGCTCGAATTTCACCCGCGTCAAAAATGCCGTGACCATCAAGCCGGGCCATGTGGCCGGCAACTATATTTCCTGGGGCGTGCGGGAATTCGGCATGGCGGCCGCGATGAACGGCATCGCCCTGCACGGCGGCCTGGTGCCGTTTGGCGGGACTTTCCTGACCTTCTCCGATTACTCGCGAAATGCGCTGCGCATGGGCGCACTGATGGAAATCCGTGTTATTCATGTGTTCACGCATGATTCCATCGGCCTCGGTGAGGATGGCCCCACCCACCAGCCTGTCGAACATACGGCCAGCCTGCGGCTGATTCCGAACATGTGCGTGTGGCGGCCTTGCGATGCGGTGGAAACCGCTGTCGCGTGGCAGGATGCCATCGAGCGGGACAAGGGTCCCACGAGTCTCATACTCACCCGGCAGGCATTGCCGGCCCAGACGCGAACACCGGCACAGATTGCGGCCATCCGTCGCGGCGGCTATGTGCTGCGCGATGCGGCGAAAATCGATCTGATCCTGATTGCGACCGGCTCTGAAGTTGCCCTCGCGATCGCCGCAGCAGACCTGCTCGCGGCCAAAGGACACGGTGTCCGCATCGTATCCATGCCTTCGACGACGGTGTTTGCCGCGCAGGATGCGGCTTACCATGAGTCCGTACTGCCGACAGCGGTGGTCAGCCGTGTGGCTGTCGAGGCCGGTGTGACCGACGGCTGGTATCGCTGGGTCGGCGCAAACGGCCGCGTTTGCGGTATGGATACTTTCGGCAAGTCTGCGCCGGCGCCCGAACTGTTCCGCTTATTTGGCTTTACGCCGGAACATGTCGCCGGGCTTGCGCTGGAGTTGCTGGCGACCTGAATCTTCTGAGGAGTGCGCCTGATGCCTGTCAAAGTTGCCATCAATGGCTATGGCCGAATTGGCCGCAATATACTTCGTGCGCTGTATGAGTCGAAGCGTACCGGCGAGATTTCCATCGTTGCCATCAACGATCTGGGTGATGCGAAGACCAACGCGCACCTGACCAAATACGATACTGCGCACGGCAAGTTTCCGGGCACGGTCGCCGTCGAAGGCGATTACATGGTCGTCAACGGCGACAAGATCCGTGTGCTGGCGAAGCGCAACCCGGCCGAGCTTCCCTGGGGCGAGCTCGGCGTCGATGTGGTGCTCGAGTGCACCGGCTTTTTTGCCAGCAAGGAAAAGGCCAGCGCACATCTGCAGGCCGGTGCCAAAAAGGTTGTGATCTCGGCGCCCGGCGGCAAGGATGTGGACGCGACCATCGTTTATGGCGTCAACCACAAGTCGCTGAAGGCCTCGCACACGGTCATTTCCAATGCCTCGTGTACGACCAACTGTCTGGCACCGCTGGTCAAGCCACTGCACGACAAGATCGGTCTGGTTACCGGCCTGATGACGACCATTCATGCCTATACCAACGACCAGGTCCTGACTGACGTCTATCACGAGGACCTGCGTCGCGCGCGTTCCGCGACCATGTCGATGATTCCGACCAAGACGGGTGCTGCGGCAGCTGTCGGGCTGGTGCTGCCGGAACTGAACGGCAAACTGGACGGCTTCGCCATGCGCGTGCCGACCATCAACGTATCGATCGTCGACCTCACCTTCACGGCGGCGCGAGCCACGACCGTTGAGGAAGTGAACGGTATCCTGAAGGCGGCTTCCGAGGGCGAGCTCAAGGGCATACTTGGTTACAACACCGAGCCGCTGGTATCGATCGACTTCAATCACGATCCACGCAGTTCGGTGTTCGATTCAACACAGACGCGGGTCGGCGGTGGCACGCTCGTCAAGGTCCTGAGCTGGTACGACAACGAGTGGGGCTTCTCCAACCGGATGCTCGATACCACGCTTGCGCTGATCAACGCGCGCTGAACCGGCGGAACGCAGGATGACGACCAAAGTGCTGCGGATGTCGGAGCTGAGTGTTGCCGGCAAACGGGTGATGATCCGCGTGGATCTGAACGTCCCGGTCAAGGACGCATGCGTCAGCAGCGATGCGCGAATCCGGGCGGCATTGCCGACGATCCGCGATGCACTGGCGCGCGGCGCAGCCGTGATCCTGCTTTCGCATCTGGGCCGGCCCACGGAAGGCTGTTTTGATCCGGCGCTGTCACTGCGGCCGGTTGCGGCGCGTCTGTCTGAACTGCTCGGCCGGCGCGTGCCGCTGATTCACGACTGGTTGCACGGCTTTGAGATCGCCAGCGGTGAGATCGTGCTGTGCGAAAACGTGCGCTTCAATCCGGGCGAGAAAAAGAACGATCCGGCGCTTGCCCGGCAGATGGCGACCCTTTGCGATATCTACGTCATGGATGCTTTCGGTACGGCGCACAGGGCGGAGGCGAGTACGCATGGCGTGGCCGGCTTTGCGCCGGTCGCCTGTGCCGGTCCGTTACTGATGGCAGAGATCGACGCGCTGGAGCGCGTCATGCGGAAGCCAGCGCGGCCGGTGGTGGCTATTGTTGCCGGCGCCAAGGTCTCGACCAAGCTGACGATCCTCAAGTCGCTGGCGAAGCAGGTTGACCAGCTCATCGTTGGTGGCGGTATTGCCAATACCTTCCTCGCTGCCGCTGGCTATCCGGTCGGCAAGTCGCTGTGCGAGGTCGATCTCATTCCGGAAGCGCGGCGCCTGGCCGGCAAGCGGCAGCGCGCATCGATTCCGCTGCCGGTGGATGTGGTGGTCGGCAAGGCCGTATCGGCATCCGCTGTGGCCACCGTTCGGGCTGTCAGCGAGGTCGGTGCTGCAGAGTTGATACTCGACATCGGGCCGAAGACCGCGGCGCATTACGCGCAGCTTCTGGCCGCTGCAGGCACAATCATCTGGAATGGTCCGGTCGGCGTGTTTGAAATCGAGCAGTTCAGCAAGGGCACGCGGCGCATCGCGGAAGCGGTGGCGAAGTCGTCTGCTTACAGTGTCGCTGGTGGCGGTGACACGATGGCCGCGCTCGACAAATATGGTTTGACCGGCCAGATTTCCTATGTGTCGACAGGCGGCGGCGCGTTCCTTGAATTCCTCGAGGGCGCCAGCCTGCCAGCCGTTGCCGCGCTTGAGGCGCGGGCGGGAAGCGGGCGACGCTGAGCTGCATGCGTCGCACCAAGATCATCGCTACGCTCGGCCCGTCTACGGACGATCCCGCCACGCTTGCCAAGCTCTTCAGCGCTGGCGTCGATGTGGTGCGTGTCAATTTCTCGCATGGGGATGCTGAGGCCCGCGAAAGGCGCGTGCGCACGGTGCGCGAAGTGGCCGGGCAGTGTGGCAAGTACGTTGCCGTGCTTGGCGACCTGCAGGGGCCGAAGATCCGCATCCAGCGTTTCCGCGGCGGCCGTGTGAAGCTGGTCGAAGGCCAGCCTTTTGTGCTCGATACCGCAATGGACCCGCAGGCCGGCACGGTGGAAGGCGTTGGCGTCGCTTATCAGCAGCTGCCGGGTGACGTCAGCAGTGGCGATAATCTGCTGCTCGACGATGGCTTCATTACGCTTAACGTTGAACGCGTCAGCGGCACACAGATTCACTGCATCGTCGTGCAGGGCGGCGAGCTCGCCGATAACAAGGGCATTAACCGCCAGGGTGGTGGTCTCTCGGCGCCGGCACTCACCGACAAGGATCGTCGCGACCTGGTCCAGGCGGCTGAACTCGGGGTGGACTGGCTGGCCGTATCTTTTGTCCGTCGTGCCGATGATCTGCATGAGGCTCGCGAGCTGCTGCACAAGGCCGGCGGTGATGCTCACCTGGTTGCCAAGATCGAGCGTGCCGAGGCGCTGGCCAATCTCGAGTCGGTGATCGATGCCTCCGATGCTGTCATGGTCGCGCGCGGCGACCTGGGCGTGGAGATGGGTTATGCGGGTCTGACTGGTCTGCAGAAGCAGATACTCAAGATGGCCAGGCACCGGCACAAGATCGCGATCACGGCCACGCAGATGCTCGAGTCGATGATCCACAACAAGGTGCCGACGCGCGCTGAAGTATCCGATATCGCCAACGCCGTACTCGACGGCACCGATGCGGTCATGCTGTCGGCGGAGACTGCGGTCGGTGAGCACCCGGTCAGGGCGGTGACCTCGATGGCCGAAGTCTGCGTCGGCGCGGAGAGCTACTACCTGACCCTGGGCCGGCCGAGCCACCGCATGAACGACCGCTTCGAGCGGGTGGATGAGGCCATTGCGATGGCTGTCATGTATACGGCCAATCACCTGCCGGTGAAGGCGATCATCGCGCTGACGGAATCGGGCTCTACCGCGCTCTGGATGTCGCGCATCCGTTCCGATATTCCGATCTTCGCCTTTACCCGGCACGAGGCGACGCGGCGGCGTGTAGTGATGTATCGCGGGGTTTACCCGGTGGCATTCGACATCACGCACACGGACATACAGCGCATGTACCAGGAAATCTTCAGCCTGCTGCTCTCGCTCGGGCATGTAAACGAAGGTGATCTGGTGCTGGTGACCAAGGGTGAGCTGTCCGGGATCGCCGGCCGAACAAACTCGATGCAGATACTGTCTGTGACCAGGCAGTGAGCCGCTCGTCGTCATCGCTCGGACGTCTGCTTGGCCGAACCACTAATATCGAGGCATATGAGACACAGTCCGTCGTCACGGCTTTCCTGCTGTTTTTCTGCGTGCTGGGAGGCTACTTCGCCGTTCGGCCGGTGCGCGAAACGGTAGGTACGATTCTCGGCGCGGACCGGGTCAGCGATCTGTATGTCGTTACCTGGATAGCCTCGCTGCTCATCGTTCCTGTCTATGGCTGGGCCTGTACGCGTTTCCGGCGTAGCGCATTTTTGCCCTGGACCTACGCGGTCGTTGCCGGTTCACTGGTGGCCGTTGGCCTGATGCTGGCGGCAGATGAGCAGAATACCGTTGTCGCCCAGTTCTTCTACGTGTGGATCAGCGTACTCAACCTGTTCATCGTTTCGGTGTTCTGGAGCTTCCTGCTTGAGCTGTATGACATTGCCCAGACCCAGCGCCTGTTCGGCGTGATCGCTGCAGGTGGTACCGCTGGCGCGCTGGTCGGGCCGCTGCTGACCGACCTGGTGGTGCCACTGGTCGGTAACCCGGGTGTGTTGTTCATGGGTGCCGGGTTCTTTGTGGTTGCGATCGTGTGTCAGCGGACGCTGCTCAGGATCTGGGCAACCGATCCCGCGCCGTCGGGCGACACACGCGTGTCCGAGCGGCCGATGGGCGGTAACCCGTTTGCCGGTTTCACGCTGGTGCTCAAATCGCCGTACCTGCTCGGCATCTCGCTGTTTGTGATCCTGCTCGCTTCAGTGAATACCTTCCTGTACTTCGAACAGCTGCGGCTGGTCAGCGAAACCTTTAGCGATACAGCCCAGCGTACGCAGGTGTTTGCACGTCTCGACTATATCGTGCAGAGCCTGACCATTGTCCTGCAGCTGTTTATCACCGGGCGGCTGGCTTCCGGGCTGGGCATTACGGCACTGCTCACGCTGGTACCGCTGGTCATGGTCGTCGGCTTCTTCGGCCTGGCGGTCATGAATACCTTCTGGGTGCTCGCAGTGGTATTCGTGGCACGTCGCGTCGGTGAATACGCGTTCATTCGGCCGGGTCGCGAAATGCTCTTCAGCCGCGTCGATACCGAGTCGAAGTACAAGGCTAAGAACCTGATCGACGTTCCGGTTTATCGTGGCGGTGATGCGCTGTCTGCACAGGCCAAGATGGCGCTCGAGGCCGGTGGCCTGGCAAGCGCGGGCGTTGCCCTGCTGGGTGCGGCCCTCGCGGCACTCTGGGCACTGAATGGCTGGTGGCTTGGTCGTCAGGCGTGCCTCAGAGAACCTTCACCGGGCCCGGATTGAGCTGGCGGACTGCGGCTCCGTTCCTTGTGATGGCATTTTGCCTGTGATTAAGATCGCGTTTACTGATCGGCCAGTTAATTCTTCGGGTATATGCTGCGAATGAGCCGCACGCGCCAACAGCAGATCGCTTCTACCCTCGCCATGGAGAGGCAGATCGGCCTCGTCCTGCCCGGCGGCGGCGCGCGCGGCGCCTATCAGGTCGGGGTGCTGAAGGCACTTGCCGAGTTGCTGCCACGCCGGTCTCCGAATCCCTTTGCCGTGCTCAGCGGTACGTCGGCCGGTGCAATCAGTGCTGCCGTTCTCGCGACCCGCGCGCGAGTGTTCCGGGCGGCTGTCAACGATCTTGAGCGCGTGTGGGCGAACTTCCGTTCCGAGCAGATTTTTCGCTGCGACTCGGCGACGATGCTGAAAAGCAGCCTGCGCTGGATCGCTGCGCTGATCTTCGGTGGACTGGGTGGCCAGAATCCACGCGCGCTGCTGGACAACGAACCGCTGTGGGATCTGCTTCGTGCGCGCGTCAATTTTGATGCCATCCAGGAAGCTATCGACCAGGGCTACCTCGAAGCCCTTGCCATCACGGCGGCCGGCTATGATTCAGCCCGTTCGGTGAGCTTCTTCCAGGGTACTCCGGCACATCAGAGCTGGGACCGGGTGCGCCGCAAAGGGCGGCCGACCGCGATTACGCTCGAACACCTGATGGCGAGCATTGCCGTACCCATGATCTTTCCGCCGGTCAGGGTGGGCCAGGAATATTTCGGCGATGGCGCAATGCGCCAGGCAACGCCGCTGTCGCCGGCACTGCACCTCGGCGCGGAACGCATCCTGGTGATCGGCGTGCGCAATGAAACAATCGATCCACTGCCCGGTCCGGGAGAGCTGGTGCCGTATCCGAGTTTCGGCAAGATTGCAGGTTATGTACTCGATGCGCTGTTCATGGATGGACTGTCTTCGGATCTGGAGAGTCTGACGCGCATCAACCTGATCCTGGAAAAGCTGCCAGGGCGTGTGCTGCAGGGCGAGTTTGGCCTGCTGCACCATACAGATGCCCTGATCATGCTGCCGAGTCGTGACATCCGTGAGGTCGCGGGACGGCATGTCGCCGAGATGCCCAAGCCGTTCCGGATGTTGATGCGCGGTGTTGGCGCCACGAAACACAGTGGCAGCCAGTTGCTCAGCTATCTGCTCTTCGAGTCGGGCTATACCCGTGAGTTGATCCAGTTGGGCTATGACGACGCGATGGCTCGCCAGGCAGAACTGATTTCCTTCATGGAAGGCGAGCCGGTGCAGGCTCCGGGTGGCATCTCGGGCTGGCGCTATCTGAGCGACGAGTATTCCAAGCGCCTGAGGGTGCTGAAGATCGACGAAGCGGCGCTCGCCGCTGCACGTTGAGGGTATTCCTCAGGTCAGCAGCAGGGTGCCGAGTCCGAGGACGGCGACAAATCCCACCAGGTCGGTGGCAGTAATCAGGATGACCGAGCCGGCGAGCGCCGGGTTTATCCGCAAGCGCCGCAATACCAGCGGTACAACGAAACCAATGGCAGTTGCGATCAGCAGATTGGTTGCCATAGCCGCAGCAATCACCCCCGCCACGCGCCAGGTGTGAAAAAAAGCACGGGTGACACCTGCTACAACCGCTGCGCCCAGCAGCGCATTGATGAGGCCGATAGCCAGTTCCCGGCGCAGCAGCGGAGAGATGTTCGCACCCTGGATACGGCCGAGCGCGATGCTGCGGATCATGAGGGTCAGTGTCTGGCTGCCGGCGATGCCGCCCATGGTCGCCACCATGGGCATGAGCACGGCAAGTACGATCACGTGGTTCAGTGTGGCCTGGAACAGGTTGATGACAGCAGCGGTGCAAAAGGCCAGGGTCAGGTGCAGGAGCAGCCAGATGGCGCGGCGGCCGCTGCTGATCAGGACGGGCGCGAACATGTCGTCATCCTCATCCAGGCCGTCACGCGAGAGGATGTCGTGGTCGGCCTGTTCCTGGATCACATCAACCACATCGTCGACCGTGATTTGCCCGATCAGGCGTCCGGTATCATCGGTGACGGCTGCGGAGACAAGGTCGCGGTCCTGGAATTCGCGGGCGACTTCTGCCGCACTGCTCGTGGCCTGGATGGCCTCTACAGACCGGTCCATGAGGGCAGTGACGGCGGCATCCGGGTCGCTGGTCAGCAGGCGCGCAAAGGTAAGGACGCCGAGGAAGCGATCTTCCCGGTCTACGACGAATACCGAATCGGTATTGACCGGCAGTTCACCGCGCATGCGCAGATAGCGCAGTACCACATCGACGCTGACATCCGGGCGCACGGACACGGTTTCGGGATTCATGAGGCCGCCGGCGCTGTCGGCTGGCCAGGCGAGTACTGCCTGCAGGCGTTCCCGATCCTGCACGGACAGGGACTGCAGAACCTCGTCGATCAGGTTTTCCGGCAGGTCGGCGACGAAGTCGGCGAGATCGTCGATGTCCAGGCCTTCGGTGGCCGCCACGACTTCGTGGCTGGCCATCGCCTCAACCAGGCTGGAACGGACTTCTTCGTTGAGTTCGACGAGGACTTCGCCGTCCCTGTCATCGGGCACCACGTCCCAGATCGTCTGCCGCTCTTCAACCGGCAAGGACTCGATAAGCCTGGCGATCTCCGCGGGATACAGTTCGGCTACCAGCCGGCTGATCTGCGCGGTGTCACCACGCTCAATGGCAGCGTGGAGTTCGTCGAGGTCGAGTGGTGTCGCGGTAATCGGTTCCATAGGGGAATACGCGGGTTTTGGCCGGAGATCCGGGTTCAGGTTCCGCCGAACTGGGGCACAGTGATCCGGCCTTCCGTTTCGGGTAGTTCATTGTGCCGCGACATGACCTGTTTGTGGCGCTTTGAAAGCTCAGCCGCAAGTTTCTCTGCGATATATACCGAGCGGTGCTGGCCACCGGTACAGCCGATGGCCACCGTAAGGTAGTTCCGGTTGCAGTCGATGTACTGTGGAATCCGGCGCTCCAGAAAGCCGAGTATGTCCTGGAGCATCGCCTGGACGCTGTCGCTGGCGCGCAGGAAGTCGGCAACCTTCTGGTCCTTGCCGGTCAGTGACCGCAGTGATACATCCCAGTACGGATTGGGCAGGCAGCGCACATCGAAGACGAAATCGGCATCAGCGGGAATGCCGTTCTTGAAGCCGAAAGACTCGATGAGTATCGACAGCTCGGGCAGATCATGCCGGCCGATGCGCTGGCGGACGATGTCCCGCAGCTGATGGACGCTGGTCCGCGTGGTGTCGATGACCAGATCCGCCGTGCCGATAATCGGATCCAGCAACTGGCGTTCCCGGTCGATCGCCTCACGCAGGCTGAGACCTGCCGCACTGAGCGGGTGCTTGCGGCGGGTCTCACCGAAACGCTTCAGCAGGATATCGTCATCGGCATGCAGGAAAACCACTTCGCAGCGGGTGCCCCGCGCACGCAGATCTGCGGTTACGGCCGGCAGGTGGGCCAGATCTGCAGCGCGGTTGCGGGCATCAATGCCGATAGCAAGCTGGCTGTACATCGGATCCTCGGTTGCCAGGATCTGCTCGACCATTGATGCCAGCAGGGCAGCCGGGACGTTGTCGATGCAGTAGAAACCAAGATCTTCGAAATAGTGCAGGGCGACAGTCTTGCCGGAGCCGGACAGTCCGCTGACGATAATGAGGCGCATCTGTGCTCAGCTGTTCTGCTTACGCGTCTGCATATACTTCAGGGCACATCGCGCCGGATCGTTTCGGTGGTGTGACGGTCGGTGAGCTTGCCCTTGTGTCTTATGACTTGCCGGTCGAGCTTGTCGATCATCATGTCGATGGACTTGTACATGTCGTCTTCGGTCGCATCAGCAAACAGGGTGGCGCCCTTCAAATTCACGTTGGCCTCGGCGCGGTGCCTGAGTTTCTCGACCGTGAGGATGCAGTGGATGTCTATGAGTTGTTCGAAATGACGTTCGAGGCGGGCGAGCTTGCTGGTTACATAGGTACGCAGGGCGGGAGTGATCTCGACATGGTGGCCGGTCAGGTTGATTTGCATGGTAGCTGCCTCCTGGTTGTCATGGATTCTGTTATGCGTGGTGCGATCCCTGGCTGGCAGCGCCGACGCGCCGGCGGCGCTTGCGTTCGCTCGATGGTTCGATCTGCATTGCTTCGCGGTATTTTGCCACTGTTCGGCGTGCCACTTTGATGTTCTCTTTCGCCAGTAGCGTGGCCAACTGACTGTCGGACAGCGGACTGGCCGGATCTTCCTGGCCGATCAGACGGCGAATCCGCGCGCGGATCGCTGTGGATGACTGTTCGCTGCCATCGTCGCCGGTGACCTGGCTGGAAAAGAAGTGCCGGAATTCGAAAACGCCCCGCGGTGTGTACATGTATTTGTTGGCAGTCACCCGCGAGATTGTCGATTCGTGCATGCCTACCAGTTCCGCGACATCCTTCAGTACCATCGGGCGCATTGCCTCGTCGCCACGATCCAGGAATTCAGCCTGTCGCTCGACTATACAGGTGGCAACCTTCAGCATGGTGTCATCGCGAATCTCGAGGCTGCGTACCAGCCAGCGGGCCTCCTGCAACTGGTTGCGCAGGACAGTATGCGCACTGTCGCCGCGGACCAGGTTGGCGTACTCCTGGTTGACCTTGAGGCGCGGCGTCACCGAGCGGTTTAAATCGACCTGCCAGCGCCCCTGGCGCTTGCGTACATAGACATCGGGCACGATGTAGTCAGTGGACACGGGATGTATGGCAAGGCCCGGCTTCGGGTTGCAATGGCGTATCAGCGCCAGCGCTGTGTTCAGGTCTTCTTCCGATACGCTGAGCCGGCGACGCAGCATCGCGTATTGCTGTTCTGCGACCAGATCAAGGCCGTCCTGCGTAATCGCCAGCGCAAGGTCGCGCCCCGGTTCCTGCGCGTCAAGCTGCTGCAACTGGAGACGCAGGCATTCGCCCAGATCCCTGGCACCAATGCCAGCCGGATCCAGCGCCTGCACCTTCATCAGGGTCTGTTCGATTTCGGCGAGCGTATAGCCTGCGGCCGGGTCGAGCATATCGAGAATGGATGAGAGCGGTTCGGTCAGGTAGCCGGCGTCGTCGATGGCGTCGATGAGAGCTTCGCCGACGCTGAACTCACGCACGCTGAATTGCTCGGTTTTCAGCTGCCACATCAAGTGGGCATGCAGGGTCTCGCTGCTCCGGTCGCTGGCTTCCGGGCGTCCGTCCTCGTCATCGAAACTGGTGCCGCCGCCAGAGGTTTCATTCCACAGCAGCGAGTCCATGTCCTCATTGGTGGACGGCTCCTGAGCCGCGTCGGCGGGATCATCGCCGCTATCCCAGGGGTCGCTTTGTGCATCACCACCTTCATCTGCATTGTCGCTGGTGGCGCCGGTCGTCTGCTCATGCGCCTGCATTTCAGCCGGCGTCGCCTCCGGCTCTTCGGCCTCAAGCATCATGTTATCGGCCAGTAACTGCTCCAGCTGGGTATTCAGCTCCGTGACCGGCATGAGCAGCAGGCGTATGGCCTGCTGCAGCTGCGGAGTCATGGTCAGCTGCTGGCTGATTCGGAGTTGCAGTGCCGGCTTCATCGTCATCCCTGAGCCAGGCCGCTAACGGCGGCCACTTCTATAGTCTAAAGCCCTCACCGAGATACACCTGCCGAACCTGCTGGTTGGCGAGAAGCTCGGCCGGTGAGCCTTCGGCGATCATGGTGCCATCGTTGAGAATATAGGCTCTGCTGCAGATTCCCAGTGTTTCGCGCACATTATGGTCGGTGATCAGGATGCCGATGCCGCGGGAGGCGAGATGCCGGACGATCTGCTGGATGTCGAGCACTGAAAGCGGGTCTACACCCGCGAAAGGCTCGTCCAGCAACACGAAGCGGGGCTCGGCAGCCAGTGCCCGCGCAATCTCGACGCGCCGGCGTTCGCCGCCGGACAGACTCATGCCGATTCCGGTGCGTACATGCGAGATGTGCAATTCGTCCAGCAGCTCTTCCAGGCGCTGTTCCTGGCCGGCCCGGTCGAGTTCCGGACGCGTCTGCAGGATCGCGAGGATGTTGTCCTCGACGCTCAGCTTGCGGAAGATCGAGGCTTCCTGCGGCAGATAGCCAAGCCCGAGGCGTGCCCGCAGGTGCATCGGCAGATCGGTCAGATCCTGTTGGTCGAGCCGGATCTGGCCGCGATCGCAGCGAATCAGGCCGACCAGCATATAAAACGCGGTCGTCTTTCCGGCGCCATTCGGGCCGAGCAGTCCCACGATCTCGCCACTGTCGAGGCCGAAGGAGATGTTCTTGACGACTTGCCGGTTCTTGAAGCTCTTGCACAGGCCTTCGGCGCGCAGACTGCTCACGCTGTTCTAGTCCGCTTTCTGTGCTGGCGGGTTGGCGGGCGACGGCACGCTCTTGTCCGGCTGGCCTGTCGACGATTTCGGCCGCGGCGTAATCTTCATGCGTACCTGTCCGGCGCCGTTGTTACTTGCCGTGACGACTTCCCGTCCGAGATCATAGGCGATGTTCGAACCGGTGATCTCGTTCGTGCCATCGCTGAGCAGCGCGTTGCTTGTCATCTGGATGGTTTGCGCCCTGAGATCGTATTCGAGCAGGTCGCCCCGGCCCTCGGTAGCGCTGCCACCGGGGCGGGGTTGCGTGAAACGCGCTGGCTTGCCGCGCAGCGTGGTCCGGATCAGGCTGTTGTTGCTGAAACTCATCTCTGCCTTGTCACACCACGCTTTCAGGCCGGCATTCCGGATTTCGACATTGCCGGTAAAGATCCAGGTGCTGTTCTCA
Organism: Gammaproteobacteria bacterium; assembly: GCA_049290495.1. Classification (GTDB taxonomy): domain Bacteria; phylum Pseudomonadota; class Gammaproteobacteria; order Steroidobacterales; genus SHZI01. Next base: position 68,081 of record JBATNV010000061.1, read on the forward strand.
AAGTCGGCTGGATCAGCGGTCGCCTCATCGGCGCTGATCGCCAGACTGCCCTGGGTGATGTGCAGATTCCTGAACACCAGGCGGTTGTTACGGCGGTCGAGCTCTGACCAGGCAGCGTCGAGGTCGATGGGCAACGCGCGCTCGGCCGGATCAGCCTCCGGAACCTGCAGTGCACCGGCAGCAGATGCTGTTGTGAAGATGCTGTTGAAGCACAGCAGCGCGATCAGCAGGCTACGGCAGAAAATTTCCACGGACCTCGGATTCAAGTTGTAGCCGGTCCTGTTTAAGGTAGACACGCATCCCCCTGCCGTAAAGCGTATCCCGCAAACGTTGAATCGCCACCTGCCTGTCAGTGGTGGCGATATACGTATCCGGGTCGAACTCCAGGTAATCAGTCTGAATGGTCAGCGGCGCCTGGCTTTGATTTGCCGCAGTACCTGCCGTGGACGTGATCAGCACGTCTCCCGAGAGCTGGATGATATTACTATCCCGCGGAATCTGCCCGTGGGTGGCGCGCATGTCCCAGGGAATTCCTAGGGCCGGCAAGTAGTTCACCGCGACTTCCTGCATCGAGACCGTACCATCGGCAGGGTTTTGCTGCGCGATACGGGTGGTGACGGTGTACAGGACCTGGCCATCAGTACCGGTACCGGTCAGCCGGGCTTCCTTCACGTAGTAGCCCTGTTCTGCGCGGAGTTTTGTGGCCGGCGGTGGTTGCCGGCCGGGCGCAAGCATAAAGACCACGCCACTGCCTGCGGCGGCAAGTGCCAGGACGATCAGCCAGCTGCCGCGCCCCATACGCATGGCTCAGTTCGGCTCCCGTGCCGCAAGCAGCAGCTCGCAGACTTCGCGCACTGCGCCCCGTCCGCCAGATTGGCGGGTCGTCCACATGGCTTTCGCCAGCACTGCGGGATGGGCGTCGGCAACCGTGATACCGAGCCCGGACATCTGCATGATTTCCAGGTCCGTGGTGTCGTCCCCTACGCAGGCGACCAGTTCCGGTGCGATGTCGAGTTCAGCCAGCAGTTTGTCGAGCACTGCTTTCTTGTCATTGCGGCCGAGGAATACATGCGGTACCCGGAGTTCCGCCAGGCGCGCCGCGGCAGCGCGCGAGCTGCGGCCCGAAATGACCGCTACCGGGATACCTGCCGCCTGCAGTTGCTGAATCCCGTATCCGTCGCGGACATGAAAGCTTTTTATTTCGCGGCCCTCGGCGTCGTACCAGAGCCGTCCGTCGGTGAGTACGCCGTCCACGTCCAGCACCAGCAGCCGTATCCGGGCAGCGATGGCGAGGAGTTCCTGTTGCGCTATCACACGGATGTCCCGGCTACATCACGCCTGCGCGCAGCAGGTCGTGGATATTGAGCGCACCAACCACATGCTGCGCCGGACTGACGACCAGTAGCGCGTTGATCTTGAACTGCTCGAGCAGGTGCACGGCTTCGGCCGCCAGCGCACCGGGCGCGATGGTGCGGCAACCGGCGTGCATGATCTCGTGCATCTGTGTCTTGTGTACATCGACACCGCGATCGAGCACCCGGCGCAGGTCGCCATCGGTGAAAATTCCGGCCAGCCGGTCGTCAGCATCGACGATTGCTGTCATTCCCAGCCCCTTGCGACTCATCTCCATAAGGCCCTGTGAGAGCAAGGCATCGGGTCTGACCTTCGGAATGCCGTCGCCGGTATGCATGACGTCATCTACGCGCAGCAGCAGTCGCCGGCCGAGCGCGCCGCCCGGATGTGCGAGTGCGAAATCCTCGCGGGTAAAGCCGCGGCTCTCAAGCAGGGCGACAGCCAGCGCATCGCCCATGGCGAGCGCAGCGGTGGTGCTGGCGGTTGGAGCCAGGTTGAGCGGGCAGGCTTCTTCGCTGACCCCGACGTCGATGGCGACGGTTGCTGCGGCAGCGAGCGTGGAGCGCTGGTTGCCGGAGAGTGTAATCAGGGGGATATCCAGACGTTTGAGCAGCGGCAAGAGCGTAACGATTTCGGCGGTTTCCCCGGAGTTGGAGATGGCAATGACCAGGTCTACGCGCGTGATCATGCCAAGGTCGCCATGACTGGCTTCGCCTGGATGCACGAAAAAGGCTGGCGTACCGGTGCTGGCCAGCGTTGCTGCGATCTTGCTGGCGATGTGGCCGGACTTGCCCATGCCGGTTACGATGACGCGGCCGCGGCAATCCAGGCAGAGCTGGCAGGCGCGGTCGAAGGCGGCATCAAGCCGGGAGGTGAGGTCCGTGATCGCCTTGGCCTCGATTTCGAGAACCCGTCGGGCCCGTGATCTGAAGTCGTGCTGGCCGCTGCTCATGATCGCTGCAGGGGTCCTGCTGCCCGAAAATGCCCCGGTGACATTGTATGTCATCACGATATGTGGGCGTCGCCGTCTATACTCGCGCGCCTCAATCACCGCTTTTCGGTACCCGGATGAACCCTGAAGAAATCGAAACCCTGATTCACGCCCATCTGAGTGACTCGACCGTCACCGTCAGGTCTGAGGACCGGGTGCACTTCGATGCCGTGGTGGTCAGCCCGGCTTTTGCCGGTAAACACACACTGCAGCGTCATCGCCTGATCTATGCAGCGCTCGGCGGTCGCATTGGCGGCGAGATCCACGCCCTGTCGATTGAGGCCTACACGCCCGAAGAATGGAGTGCGCGACAGTCCTGAGGACTGTGGCAAGACAGATAGCCTTGGAAAAACTGGCAATAACCGGCAACGGACCGCTCAAGGGCGAAGTGCGCATTTCGGGCGCCAAGAATGCCGCTCTGCCAATACTCGCCGCCTGCCTGCTGGCCGACGACCAGGTCAGGGTTGGCAATATTCCGCACCTGCACGATGTCACCACCATGATCAGCCTGCTCGGGCAGATGGGTGTGAGCGTCACCGTGCATGAGGACATGCAGGTCGAGGTGGATGCACGGACGATCCGTGAATTTGCCGCACCCTACGACCTGGTGAAGACCATGCGCGCCTCGATACTGGTGCTCGGGCCGTTACTCGGTCGCCATGGCCAGGCGGACGTTTCGTTGCCTGGCGGCTGTGCAATTGGCGCCAGGCCAGTAGACCTGCACGTTGCCGGCCTGCGTGCGATGGGTGCTGAAGTCGAGATCGTGGATGGCTATATCCGCGCGCGTTCCGGTCGCCTGCGCGGTACGCATCTCATGATGGACAAGGTGACAGTCACCGGCACCGAGAACCTCATGATGGCGGCCTGTCTGGCCGATGGCGAAACCGTGATCGAGAATGCGGCACGTGAGCCGGAAGTGATCGATCTCGCCGCGTTTCTCTCTGCGATGGGCGCACAGATCGAAGGTGCCGGTACCAACCGCATCGTAATCAACGGCGTCCGGCGCCTGCATGGTGCCAGCTATCAGGTGCAACCGGATCGCATTGAGACCGGCACTTTTCTGGTCGCAGCGGCGATAACCGGCGGTCATGTCCGGACCCGGCGCACCTGCCCGTTGTATATGGAAGCGGTGCTCAGCAAGCTGCGTGCGGCCGGCGCCGTCATCACTACCGGCCCGGACTGGATCGATCTGGACATGCAGGGCCGGCGGCCGCTGGCCGTGGATATAAGTACTGACCCTTACCCGGCTTTTCCGACCGACATGCAGGCCCAGCTGATGGCGCTCGACTGCGTTGCCGACGGCGTTGGAACAATTATCGAGAACGTGTTCGAGAACCGCTTCATGCATGCGCTGGAGCTGCAGCGCATGGGCGCAAATATCAAGATCGAGGGCCATACCGCGATCGTGCAGGGGGTCCGTACCCTGCATGCTGCGCCGCTGATGGCGACCGATCTGCGTGCCTCTGCCAGCCTGGTGGTCGCGGCCCTGGCGGCGGAGGGGGAGACGGTGGTCGATCGCATCTATCACATCGATCGCGGTTATGAATGTATTGAGGAGAAGCTCAGGCAGATCGGTGCGCAGATCCGCCGGATCGCGTGAGCCCTGCGTAGATGTACGGTAGGCAACCCGTGAAGGCCGTGTGTATAATTTGTCGGCTTTCGCAGATCCGCCGGGCTTGTCGTTGCCGGATCGCTGGCAACCAGGAATTTCAAGAGGAATAGCTCGTGAGCGAAGAGGCGTCCGTCAGTCGTCGTCGGTTTCTGGCCGTGGCGACCAGCGTTACCGGAGCGGTGGGTCTGGCCATGACGGCGGCCCCATTCCTCGCTTCATTCCGTCCCAGTGCCCGCGCCCAGGCGCTCGGTGCGCCGGTCGAAGTGGATATCTCGAAGCTCGAGACGGGTTCCATGGTGCGTGTCCAGTGGCGCGGCCAGCCGGTCTGGGTTCTGAAGCGCGGCGAGGAGATGCTGGCGCTTCTGGGTAATCATAACGATAACTTGCGCGACCCGGATTCCAGGGAGTCGATACAACCCGCCTATGCAGCCAACGCCACGCGCTCCATAAAGCCGCAAATACTGGTCGTCATCGGCACATGTACGCACCTGGGCTGTGCACCGATTGAGAAACTGCAACCCGCGGATGCCGAGCTCGGCGCGGACTGGCCGGGTGGCTTCTTCTGCCCCTGCCACGGATCGAAGTTCGATCTCGCCGGCCGGGTTTACGCGGGGGTGCCGGCACCCACCAACCTGACGGTGCCGCCGTACCGCTTCGTTGGAGACAACATGATCATTGTCGGCGAAGACACTGGAGCAAACGCATGAGTGCAGCAGGCACCGGAGCTGCGGCCCAGGGCGGGCGCTTTGCCCGGTTCATCGACTGGGTCGATGAGCGATTCCCCCTGACGGCCATGATGAAAGAGCACGTCACCGAGTATTACGCAGCCAAGAGTTTCAATGCCTGGTATGTATTCGGTGTGCTCGCGCTGGTGGTGCTGATCCTGCAGGTCGTCACCGGTATTTACCTGACCATGAGCTACAAGCCGTCAGCTGAAGACGCCTTTGCTTCGGTCGAGTACATCATGCGCGATGTCGACTGGGGCTGGCTGATTCGCTACATGCATTCGACCGGTGCCTCGGCATTTTTCATCGTCGTCTACCTGCACATGTTCCGTGCGCTGATGTATGGCTCCTACAAGTCGCCGCGCGAGTTGTTGTGGGTCATCGGCATGTTGCTCTATGTCGCGCTGATGGCGCAGGCCTTCACCGGTTATCTGCTGCCCTGGGGACAGATGTCCTACTGGGGTGCACAGGTGATCGTGTCGCTGTTCGGCGCGATTCCGGTGGTCGGTGATGCGATCGTCGAGTGGATCCGTGGCGATTACTTCATCTCCGACATTACCCTGAACCGCTTCTTCGCACTGCATGTGATCGCGGTGCCCTTGGCGCTGATGATCCTCGCCGTCGTGCACATCCTTGCGCTGCATACCACCGGTTCACTAAACCCGGACGGCATCGAGATCAAGAAGAAGAAGGGCCCGGACGGCATTCCGCTGGATGGCGTCGCCTTCCATCCCTTCCATACTGCCAAGGACCTGGTGGCGATCATCATTTTCGCGATTGCGTTCTGTGCGGTGATTTTCTTCGCCCCGGAAATGGGCGGCTACTTCCTGGAGCACGCCAATTTCGAGCCAGCCAACATGCTGAAGACGCCGGCGCATATTGCGCCGGTATGGTACTTCACCCCCTTTTACGCGATCCTGCGTGCAGTGCCGAGCAAGGGCTGGGGCGCATTCCTGATGGCCATGGCCATCGTCGTGTTGTTCCTGCTGCCGTGGCTCGATCGTTGCAAGGTAAAGTCGATCCGCTATCGGGGCTGGTCCTACAAGGTTGCCCTGACCATCTTCACTGTCAGCTTCCTCGCACTGGGCTTTCTCGGTATGCAGCCGGTAACGCCTGTGTATGTCTACGCTGCACGGTTGTTCGGTGTTCTCTACTTCGCGTTTTTCCTCCTGATGCCGCTGTATACCGCGCGTGAACGGACCAAACCGGTGCCGGATCGTGTCGTTTACCACGGGCACCACTGATCGCCATGGTGAGCAAAGCTATGAATCGCAGGCTAACTTACGGTCTGGTTGCTGTTACAGGCTTGGTTGCCGCTCTGCTGGTGGGCCCGGCCTTCGCCAGTGGTGGCGGTGCCTTGCATGATGTGGCAAACAATGACATCAGCAATATCCCGTCGCTGCAGCGCGGTGCTGGCAACTTCGTCAGCTACTGCTCGGGCTGTCACTCGGCAAAGTACGTCCGCTATAACCAGCTGGCCCGTGACCTGCAGATGTCCGAAGACCAGGTGGTCAGGAACCTGATGTTTGCCGCCGCCAAGCCGACCGAAACCATGGAAATTGCCATGCGTCCCGGGGACGCGCAACGCTGGTTTGGCCTCGTACCGCCTGATCTCTCGCTGATTGCGCGCTCGAGGGGGCCGGATTACCTGTACAACTTCCTGCGTTCCTTCTATCTGGACCCCTCGCGGACTACGGGTGTAAACAACCTGATGCTGCCGGGTGCCAGCATGCCGCATGTTCTGGCAACACTGCAGGGCACCCAGCGGGCGGTCTTCAGCGAAGCAGAGGTCAACGGTACCGTTCAGCATGTCTTTGACAAGTTTGAGCAGGTGAGTCCGGGCACGATGACGCCGGCCGAGTATGATGAGTTCGTCCGGGACACCGTCAACTTCCTCGATTACATTGGCGAGCCCGTGAAGCAGAAGCGCCAGAGCCTGGGAGTCCTGGTTATGGCGTTCCTGATTGTCTTCCTGGTGCTTGCATATTTCCTCAAGCGCGAGATCTGGCGAGACATCAGGTAATCGGAATCGCATCCTTTGTCTGTCCCGGCGCTCCGGCGGCCGCCGGGATCTTTATGACTGGCTCATCACGGATGCCCGGAACTCCGGCAAGAGGGTTAGCCCGTGACAGATGACTGGAGCAGTACTGGCCTAAGTCCGGGCCGGCGCGCAGCGATGACGCTGTACGCGAGCCCGACCGCAATCCTCAGCCATCGCACGCGTATCGTGCTGGCCGAGAAGGGTATCGGCATCGATATCGTGAATGTCGACGGGGCGGATCTTCCTGAAGACCTGCTCGATATCAATCCCTATCACAGCGTGCCGACGCTGGTTGATCGCGGACTTGTGCTGTACGACTCGCGTGTGATCATGGAGTACCTTGACGAGCGCTTTCCGCATCCGCCGCTGATGCCGGTTGATCCGGTCAGTCGGGCGCATGTCAGGCTGGCGCTGTATCGGGTCGAGAGGGACTGGTACACCGTGGTGGAGCAGATCGAGCGCCCGGGCGCTGACCGCAAGCAGACCGCACAGGCGCGCAAGGTCCTGCAGGAGAGCCTGCTGTCGAGCGCAGAGATATTTGCCGCGAAGAAATACTTCCTGAGCGACGAATTCTCGCTGGTAGACGCGAGTATTTCGCCGGTGCTATGGCGCTTGCCCGTGCTGGGTATCGAGCTCAACGGCACTGCTGCGCAGCCGATCCGCAAATATATGGACCGGATCTTCGCGACGCGGTCTTTCCGTGAGAGCCTCACTGAAGCCGAACGCGAGATGCGGCAATAGGCCCGCGATCCTTCTGCAGTGACTGAACCGCCCGTCTCGAAGCCGGCTCTGCCGCCCAAACGTCCGTACCTGCTGCGGGCGCTGCACCAGTGGATGACTGACAACAGCCAGACGCCTCATCTGGTTGTAGATGCGGCGTATCCCGGCGTTGCCGTGCCCGAGGGACACGTCCAGGACAACCGGATCACGCTCAACCTGAGTTATTCGGCCACCAGCAATCTGGTGATGGGCAACGATGAAATCAGCTTGGATGCGCGCTTTGGCGGCGCGGCGCGGCGGGTTTTCATTCCCATGCCGGCTGTGCTCGGCATCTATGCGCGGGAGAGCGGTGAGGGACTCGTCTTTCCGCTTGATGAATATACGGCCACAGATCCGGCGCCGACTGAACCGGAGCCCGATCCGGTGGCTCCACCACCGCGTCGCCCCAGCCTGAAGGTCGTCAAGTAGCCAGGTTATAGCCGGAACCAGGGCTGGCTTTAGTCCCGCCCGCCGAACAAAGCCTGGTCGATCGCATCGCAGAGGCAGTGGATCACAACGAGGTGCACTTCCTGGATGCGCGCAGTGCGCTCGGCAGGCACGCGGATCTCGATATCGCCCTCGTGCAACGCGCTGGCGAGCTTGCCGCCATCCCTGCCGCTCAGTCCGATGACGCGCATGTCGCGTTCATGAGCGGCATGCACTGCGGCGACGATGTTGGCCGAGTTTCCCGACGTCGAAATCGCCAGCAGCACATCGCCGCTGCGGCCGAGGGCGCTGAGTTGTTTGGAAAAAACCTGCTCGTAGGAATAGTCGTTGGCGATCGAAGTCAGCGTCGAGGTGTCGGTGGACAGTGCCAGGGCGGCGAGTCCGGGTCGCTCCATCTCGAAGCGGTTCAGCAGTTCTGCTGCGAAGTGCTGCGCATCGCCAGCGGAGCCGCCATTACCGCAGCTGAGGATTTTGCTGCCACTGCGTAACGCCGCCGCCAGCAATCCTGCTGCTGCTGCGATTGGCGAAACCAGAACTGCCAGCGATGCCTGCTTGACGGCGATGCTGTCTTCGAAGTGCCTGCGTATGTTGTCGGCGGCGGACATCGCTAACCTCGTTCGGATTTTTCTGCTGGCTGCATGATACGGCCACTGCTCAGCGACTGGCCATGTCGTCCAGCGTAAATGCCGCGCGGATCCACTTGATCTGTGCCGCATCCAGCTCGCCCGTGATGCCGACCACATCGAATCGTAGCGGCCATTCCCTGTAGCAGCGGTTACGCAGGATGAAGTGCTGCGTGGCCAGCATGATCCGCCGCCGCTTGTGTCTGTCGACGGTCTCTGCCGGTGTGGCCACCTGTACACTGATTCGTGACCGCACTTCGACGATGACCAGCGTGCGGCCGTCGCGCATCACCAGGTCAAGTTCGCCGACCCTGGCCTGATGGTTGCTCGTCACCAGTACGAGGCCCTGGCGGATCAGGTAACGGGCTGCCAGTTGCTCTGCGCCCCGGCCGTGCTCCAGATGCCTGGCCACGGACTGGTATCAGGACTCAGCGTTCGCTGGAGACCGGCTGAAACGCACTCGCTGGCAGCACGGCCGGCGTCGGTTGCCCGCCGCGCAGGGTTGCCCACAGCAGGTGCCGCCGGTGGATACGCCCCATGGAGTCGGCCTGCAGCGTACCGGTGACGCCCTGGACTTCAGCATCGCGGAATGGTCCCGGCACGGATTGACTGCGAACCGCGGGCAGTAGCTGCCAGGCGTCGTAACCCAGTGCGTACAGGCGCGATAGCGCCAGCGACTGCGGCCCCCAGTAGCGTGCCAGCTGCGATTTCAGCAACGCGGTGCGACTGTCGGGTGCGATCATCCATGACCCGTCCGGGAAGCTGATGCCATTCAGGTCGTTGGCGTCGCGGTCGCCATCCTCCCAGATCGCCGAAGTGCTGTAAGTCGGGAGATCGCCCGCACCATAGAAGCGCAATTGCGGGTAAATCAGTTTGCCGGTCGTGTTGTTTGCGGCAAGAAAGACTAGATCGACATCCTGCCGCCGTCCTGCCTCGAAAGTCGGTGATTTGTCCCGATATGCGAGTACAGCCCGCAGCTCGGGCGAGAAATCAGCTTCGCCGGGCGAATAGAGTCGGGCGGCAACCACTTGTCCGCCGAGTGCGGTGAAATTATCCTGGAAAGCTGTCTGCAATCGCCGGCCCCAGCTGGTGTCCGGTGCCAGCGAGATCGCGCGCAGTTGACCCAGCGACACGGCCCGGGCGGCAATCTCCCAGGTCTCGTCTTCGGGAGCCAGACCGAACTGCCAGACACCTACCCGGGCCGCTTCGCCGTCCGGCAGATAGTTGAGTGCCAGCACGGGAATCGTGGTGGCGGTCTGGTTCAGGGTCTGTACCGACTCGCGCAGCAATGGCCCCACGATAACGCTGGCGCCTGCATCCTCTGCCTGCCGGCAGGCCTCGGCGACACCGAGCAGGGCAACGTCAAATACCAGCACCCGCTGCTGCTGACTGCGAGTGGAATCCAGATATGCGGCGATAAAGCCGTCGCGGACCGCCATGCCTGCCGATTGCTGGGGCCCCGACAGCGGCAGTAGCAGGGCCACGGGTGCGGATCGGCCTGTATCTAGTTGCCAGACAGGGACTGGTACGGAAGCGGATGCCTGTGCTGGATTCGGTGTCGTTCCGGTCGTGCTTTCCGTATCGATCCGGACGGGTGTTTTCGGCTGGCCGACGCCTGGTGTTTCACCGGATGGTTGCAGCGGCTGGCAGGCTGCTCCGACAATGACCGACATGAGACCTAGCGCAAACAGGAATTTATTCGAGGCGGAAGGCATGCAGCGCGGTTGCTCGTTCATGTTCATGGTGTCCCGGAGCAGGAGTGGAACCGGGCACGCAGAGGGTGTGTGGTGAAGATCCAGCCAGGAACCCTGTACGTCGTGGCGACTCCGATCGGCAACATCGACGACCTGAGTCCACGAGCCCGTGAGGTCCTGGCGAAGGTCAGCCTGGTCGCAGCGGAGGATACCCGGCACGCCGGGCAATTGCTAACACGTCTGGGCATCAGTGTCCGCCTCATGTCACTGCACGAACATAACGAAGCGCAGCGGTGCGACGCACTGCTGGCCTTGCTGAAATCCGGCAGCAGCATTGCGCTAGTCAGTGACGCCGGCACGCCGCTGATCTCTGATCCGGGCTATCGGCTGCTGGCTGCAGCACGGTCTGCAGAACTGCCGGTCAGTCCGATACCGGGCTGCTGCGCGCTGATCGCTGCACTGTCGGTTGCCGGTCTGCCGACGGACCGTTTCCTGTTTGAGGGGTTTCTGCCGGCGCGCCGTGCCGCACGGCTGGCCCGTCTCGGTGAACTGGCTGGTGTGGGGCCGACGCTGGTGTTTTACGAGAGCGTGCATCGCTTGCCCGAAACCCTCAAGGATGCGATCAGTGTGCTGGGCGAGTCGCGTCCGGCGGCTGTCGGCCGGGAACTCACCAAACTGCATGAAACCATCTATAGAGGCAGCCTGGCCGATGTACTGGTGGCGGTGCAGGCTGATCCCGGCGGTGAGCGCGGCGAATGCACGCTCTTGATCGGCGGAAGCCCGGCGCCACTGGCACCGGCTGAGGACGAACTGTCCCGTATCGTGAATTTGCTCGCCAGCGAACTGCCGGCCGCACAGGCCGCCGGTCTCGCGGCGCGTATTACTGGCGCATCGCGGCGTGATGCATACCGCCTGGTGCAGGAGCGGGCGTCGCGGGATTAGCTTGTGAGCCGGACGGCATTGCACTAAGGTTCGCCGGCGAGTCGGCCAGGCAACCGCTCACGTATACGTACGTGGGAGGAAAGTCCGGGCTCCGGCGGGCAGGGTGCCAGGTAACGCCTGGGAGGCGCGAGCCTACGGAAAGTGCCACAGAAAACATACCGCCTAAGGACCTTCGGGTCCCGGCAAGGGTGAAAAGGTGCGGTAAGAGCGCACCGCGCGGGTGGTAACACTCCGCGGCACGGAAAACCCCACCCGGAGCAAGACCAAATAGGGGAGCAGTCTTCGCAAGAAGGCACCGTCGCCCCGCGGGCTCCCGGGTAGGTCGCTTGAGGCCGCTGGTGACAGCGGTCCCAGAGGAATGGTTGTCCACGACAGAACCCGGCTTATCGGCCGACTCGCTCCTTGACTCAAGGCCGGACACCGCGCAGTCGATCTGTCGTTTTGCGCAGATTTCTCGGCCAGCCGTTCCAGGCTGCCACTGATACCCGTCTCGACGGTCCGTAGCGCATTGTCAGTTCGTGGCGAGAAACCCCCGCTAAGCTCATGATTTTCGAAACGACCAACCCTGTATTTCTCAGTCCGGGTTTCACTGTCATGTGCTAAGCCCCTGTCACTCGTGCCGTTTTATGTCACTTGTGTTGACGCCTGTGCGGCTCAAACCTATAGTGGAGCGAAGTGGCGCGTAGTGGGAGAAAAGGGGCTAAAAGGCCCTGACGGCAGTGTTCCGTGGAGCAACTCAAATCACCCTCGATGCCAAGGGCAGACTGGCTGTGCCGGCGCGCTATCGCGACCGGCTGGCAGCGCGTTGTGCCGGGCATCTGATTTGCACCGTGGACCAGGATCACTGCCTGCTGATTTACCCGCTGCCGGACTGGGAAGAGATCGAACGCAAGCTCATGCGCCTGTCGAGCTTCAACAAGAGTACGCGGCGCCTGCAGCGATTGATGGTCGGCTACGCCAGCGAGCTTGAGGTCGATGGGCATGGACGCGTGCTGATTCCGCGCGAGTTGCGCGAGTTTGCCGGCCTTGAGCGCCAGGCGATGCTGATCGGGCAGGGCAACAAGTTTGAGCTTTGGGATGAGGCACGCTGGAACGAACGTCGGGACAGCTGGCTGACTGATGAGGCAGGGGACGGACTCGGACTGCCGGCGGAGCTTGAGTCGCTTTCGCTGTAGGACGACGTCGAAAACGCAAACAAACGCGTCCTGATGAAGACGCGGGGTGCTGGGGTGATTTCACATGTACCTGTCCTGCTGGACGAGGTGCTTCGTTATTTGGCCATCCGGGCTGATGGCCTCTATGTCGACGCTACTTTCGGGCGCGGTGGGCACGCGCGGGCGATCCTCGCAGAGCTGGGGCCAGATGGACGGCTGCTGGGGCTCGACCGCGATCCCGAGGCTATTGCTGCCGGCATTGCGCTGCAGGCCGCCGATCAGCGCTTCAGTATCCGGCAAACGGGATTTTCGCAGCTGTACGAAGTGCTTGAGGAACAGGGATACCTTGGCTGCATACACGGCATTCTGCTCGACATCGGTGTTTCCTCGCCGCAGCTCGACGATCCCGCTCGCGGCTTCAGTTTCCGTGCTGACGGTCCGCTCGATATGCGCATGGACCCGACGAGCGGCCAGTCGGCTGCCGACTGGATCAACGCTGCCAGTGAGTCAGACATTGCCAACGTGCTCTGGCGTTACGGTGAAGAGCGTGCTTCGCGACGCATCGCCCGTGCGATCTGCGCCGCACGCGAGGCCGAACCCGTCCTGCGCACCGGACAGCTGGCCGGAATCATTTCCGGCGTCCTTCGCAGTGAACCCGGCCGACATGCGGCAACCCGCAGCTTCCAGGCGATCCGCATCTACATCAACGCTGAGCTTGAAGAGCTGGAGGCTGGCCTGCACAGCGCCGTCGCGGCGCTGGCGGTGGGCGGGCGACTCTGTGTCATCAGCTTTCATTCGCTTGAAGACCGCATCGTGAAGCGCTTTATGCGCGATCACTCACGAGTGGATCCGGCGCTGCGTGATGTGCCGGTAGTTCCCGAATCTGCACAGCCTGTGTTGAAGCTGCTGAGCCGTGCTGTGACGGCGGGTGAGGCAGAACTGCGGCAGAACCCGCGGGCGCGCAGCGCAGTGCTGCGCACAGCGGAGAAACTCCGGTGACTCCGGCAGATCGCAGTCGGGCGATCTGCGCAACGCTGGCCACTGCCGTGATGGTGTCGGCGGTCGCGGCCGTGTATGCCAAGCACAGGTCGCGCAAGCTGTTTGTCGAACTGCAGACGCTGACCGCGGAGCGCGATCGCCTCGATATGGACTGGGGCCGGCTACAGATCGAGCAGAGCACCCAGGCGAGCTATTCGCGTGTCGAGACAGTGGCCCGCGACAAGTTGGCGATGCGCATGCCTGATCCACGCGGTATAGAGGTAGCAGGGCGATGAGCGGTCCGGACCGGCTGCAGAAGCCTGCCCTCGGCAGCTTTGTCTGGCGTATGTGGTTCGTCGCTGGATTGCTGATGCTGTCGGTGGGCGGCCTGGTTGCACGCGCCGTGCATCTGCAGGTCTTCAATACGGAATTTCTGCATGCCCAGGCGGCCGCGCGGCATCTGCGGATCGCAACGCTTTCAGCCACGCGCGGTGTCATCAAGGACCGCAACGGCATACCGCTGGCTGTCAGTACGCCGGTCGACAGTGTGTGGGTAAACCCTCCGCAGCTGCTCGAATCGCCGGACAAGATCCGCGGGCTGGCGCGGCTGCTGAAGATGGATGGTGGCGAACTCACCGCACGCCTCACACGCAATGTGCGCAAGGAATTCGTCTATCTGAAGCGCCACATGAACCCGGCTGAAGCGGCGGCAGTCGATGCCTTGCAGATTCCCGGTGTGCATCTGCTGCGTGAGTACCGTCGCTACTATCCGGCTGGCGAAGTGACCGGCCATCTGCTTGGCTTTACCAATATCGACGACCGGGGCCAGGAAGGCCTGGAGCTGGCGTTCAACAACTGGCTGCAGGGCGTGCCCGGCAAAAAGCGCGTGCTGCGCGACCGGCTGGGCCGGGTGATCGAGGATGTCGAGAGCATTGAGCCGCCACAGCCGGGCGGTGACCTGGTGACCTCGATCGACCTGCGTATCCAGTACTTTGCCTATCGCGCGCTCAAGGCTGCCGTTCAGGAGTATCACGCCGCTTCGGCTTCGGCAGTCGTCATCGATGTCGCAACCGGAGAAGTGCTCGCTGACGTCAATCAGCCGGCCTATAACCCGAACGACCGCAGCCAGATCAAGCCCGCGCTGTTCCGCAATCGCGCCATCACCGACATCATCGAACCGGGTTCGACCTTCAAGCCGCTGATCGTTGCAGCAGCACTCGACAGCGGGCGTTTCAATGCGCGCAGCGAGATAGATACCAACCCGGGTTTCATCCGTGTCGGCAACAAGACCATCGAGGACAAACACAACCTGGGTCGCATCGACCTGACGACCATCCTCGCCAAGTCGAGCAACGTGGGCATCGTGCATGTCGTCATGCAGCTCGATAAGGACATGCTGTGGAATACGCTCAGCCGTTTCGGTGCCGGTCGCCTTACCACCAGTGGTTTTCCGGGCGAGTCAGCCGGCGTGCTGGCGCCTTATCAGAGCTGGCGGCCGATCGGGCAGGCGACCCTCGGTTATGGCTATGGCCTGTCGATGACGCCGCTGCAACTGGCGCAGGCCTATGCCGTACTAGCAGCGGATGGCCTGCAGCGGCCGGTGTCGCTGGTGCGCATCGCACAGGCACCGATTGCGCGGCGGGTCGTAAGCGCACAGGTTGCGCGCGATGTGCGCCTGATGCTTGAGCACGTAGTTACCAGAGAGGGCACCGGTATCAAGGCAGCGGTGACCGGATATCGCGTGGCGGGCAAGACCGGTACTGCACGCAAGCTCACTGCAGGCGGCTACTCTGACGACCGGCATACGGCCGTATTTGCCGGCATCACGCCGGTTGAGGATCCCCGTTTTGCCATCGTCGTGGTCGTGGATGACCCGCGCGGTAACGTTTACTACGGTGGCGATGTCGCCGCGCCGGTATTTTCTACAATTGCCGCCGGCGCGCTGCGCATTTTTGCCGTGCCACCCGATGGCATACCTCCGCCCGAAGCGCCGCCCCCGACAACGCTGGCCGTCAACCTGCCATGAATCTGGCGAGCATCAGGGACATGGATCTGCGCACACTGTTCGACGGCTTCGGGGTAGAGGTACCGCAGCGAGAGATCGCTGATATCACCACGGAAAGTCGTAGTGTGAGTCGCGACGGGTTGTTTCTCGCCTGTCGGGGCAATACGCATCATGGCCTCGAGTTTGTCGATCAGGCACTGGCCGCGGGTCCGTCTGCGATTGCCTGGGAGCCGGACGCCGGAGTGCGTGCGCCGTTGCTGCCGGCAGATATCTGTGGTTTTGCCGTGCCGCATCTCGGTCAGCGGCTGGGTGAAATCGCCAATCGGTTCTTTGCCACACCATCTGCTGCGCTTGCGGTAACCGGCATCACCGGCACCAACGGCAAGACCACCACTGCATGGCTCGTGACCCAGGCGCTCGGCAAACTTGGTGAGTCAGCCGGCTACATGGGTACGCTCGGTCATGGGCTGGGTGTCGAAGTGCGTACCGGCGCATTAACCACGCCGGGCTGCATTACGCTGCATCGTCAGTTGCGTGAACTCGCCGATGCGGGCGCCCGGCATGCGGTGCTCGAAGTGTCCTCGCATGCACTCGACCAGAAGCGTATTGATGGCGTGCACTTCAGTACCGTCGCGTTCAGTAACCTGGGCCGCGATCACCTCGATTATCACCGTGATCAGCAACACTACGCCGAAGCCAAGGCCCGCTTGTTCCGAATTGGCGCACGCACGGCGGTGATCAACCTCGACGATCCTTTTGGCAGGACGCTGGCGGAATCCCTGCCACGCGAGACTGCCTGTCTGGGCGTGAGCATGCACGGCAATCCAGCGGCGAAACTGCGCGCTGAGCTGGCAGAGACCGGTGCTGACGGACTGGTGCTGGAACTCTGCGGTGACTTTGGCACGGCACGGCTCAGCAGCCGTCTGTGGGGTACCTTCAACGCGGAAAACCTGCTGCTGGCTGCGGGCATACTGCTGGCTCAAGGCTGGCCGCTAGATCGAGTTGTCGCGGCGCTTGCAGACTGCACGGCACCGCCGGGACGCATGCAGCTGGTGTCTGCGTCGGCCGGCCAGCCGGCTGTGCTCGTCGATTTCGCGCACACGCCCGATGCCTTGCGCAAGGCGCTGGCAGCGATTCGCACGCACTGCGGCGGCCAGCTCTGGTGCGTGTTCGGCTGCGGCGGCAACCGTGATCGCGGCAAGCGTGCGCTGATGGGCAGTGCGGCTGTGGAACTTGCCGACCGCGTGATCGTGACGGACGACAATCCGCGTGACGAAGCCTCACAGCAGATCATCGACGACATTCTTGCTGGTGTGGAATCCCGCAGCACCGTGCAGGTGATACCGGACCGTGCCGTGGCGATCCAGCGGGCCATCCATCTGGCCGCACCTGGTGATGCGATCCTCATCGCCGGCAAGGGGCATGAGCAGACACAGATCGTAGGTGGCGTGAGTCGACCGTTTTCAGATGTGGCGGTCGCTGTCGCGGCGCTGTCTGTCGCACAGCAGGGGCCGGGTGCATGACCATGGGTACGCTGCGCATGGTTGCAGAGGCGGTCGGCGGTACGCTGATAGGTGCCGATGCCGGTTTTGATTCGGTGAGCACCGACAGCCGCAGCCTGGAGCCGGGCCAGCTGTTCTTCGCCCTGCGCGGTGTGCGGCACAACGCGGCCGAATATGCCCGCGATGCGGCTGCAGCGGGTGCAGCTGGCGTGGTCATCGAGGAGCGACAGGCCATCGATCTGCCGCAGGTCCATGTGGCGGATGCGGGCCAGGCGCTGTGCAGCTTTGCAACCATGTGGCGCAAGCGTTTCGATCTGCCGATCGTTGCGGTGACCGGCAGTAACGGGAAGACCACCGTCAAGGAAATGGTCGGCACCATACTGCGCACACACTTTGCCGGTCCTGGTGAAGATGCCGGCGTGCTGGTGACCTGGGGCAATCTGAACAATCACATCGGCGTACCGATCACGCTGCTGTGGATGCGTGAGGCGCACCATGCGGCCGTTATCGAGATGGGTGCCAGCGCCAGGCGTGAGATAGCGCGGCTGGCCGCCATCGCAGCGCCTGGGGTCGCGATCATCACCAACGCAGGACCCGCACATCTGGGCGGCTTCGGTGGCACCCTCAATGATGTGGCCGAGGCAAAGGGCGAGCTCTTTGCCGGCTTGCCGACCGGCAGCGTCGCCGTGATCAACCGCGATGATCCGTTCTACAGCTACTGGCGGGGCCTGCGCGATGACCTCAGTTATCGTTCCTTCGGTCTGTCGCCGGATGCGGACTATCGTGCGGTCGATCTGCACGAGATCGGTGGCCAGAGCCTGAACTTCAGGCTGATAACGCCTGATGCCGAGATGCCGATTGCCTTGCCGATGGCCGGCGGCCACAACGTGCGCAACGCTCTGGCTGCAGCGGCGGCGTCCCTCGCTGCCGGCGCCAGCCTCACCGCAGTGCGCGATGGCCTGGCGCAGATGATCAACGTCGCTGGTCGCCTGCGCGCCGAGCCCGGTCCGGCTGGCAGCACGATCTTCGACGATAGCTACAACGCCAATCCCGGTTCGGTTGCCGCGGCCATACATTTTCTCGCCGGCCTCGACGGGCAACGCTGGCTGGTACTCGGCGGGATGGCGGAACTCGGTCCGGATGAAGCGAGCTTGCATCGTGAGATCGGCGCACTGGCCGCAAAGAGCGGTATCGACCGCTTCTACTGTGTCGGCGAGCTGACACGAACGGCTGCAGAAGGTTTTGGCCCGGCAGCCCGCTGGTACGCCGATGTAGCCGAACTCGCGGAAGTTCTGCAGCCGCAGATGACTGCCGACGTGCATCTGCTCGTCAAGGGTTCGCGCAGCGCGGGGCTCGAGCGCCTGGTGCAGCTGGTCACCGGGCGGCTTGAAGAGGCAGGGGCTCACTGATGCTGTTGCTGCTGGCCGAAAACCTGAGAGGCTATGTATCCGGCTTCAATGTCTTCACCTACCTGACCCTGCGCGCGATTCTTGGCGCGCTGACCGCGCTGGCGCTGTCGCTGTTTCTCGGTCCGCCGCTGATCCGTCGCCTGACCCTGCGACAGATCGGTCAAACTGTGCGCCTGGATGGGCCGCAGACCCACCTGCAGAAGGCCGGTACACCGACGATGGGTGGCGTGCTGATCCTGCTCGCAATCATCCTCAGCACGTTGTTGTGGGCTGACCTGCGCAGCCTGTTCGTCTGGGTCGTGATCGCCGTGACCACCTGCTATGGCCTGATCGGTTTCGTTGATGACTACCGCAAGCTCGTGTTGCGCGATCCGAAGGGTCTTTCAGCCCGCAAGAAACTGTTTTGGCAGCTACTGGTAGCCATCATCGTCGGTGTTGTGCTCTACCGGCATGCCGATGCGCCGCAATCCACAGCACTGCTGGTTCCCTATCTGAAGGGCATTTCGATTCCGCTGGGCTGGGCCTTCGTGCCCTTTGTCTGTCTGGTCATCGTCGGCAGCAGCAACGCAGTCAATCTCACCGATGGCCTGGACGGCCTGGCGATCATGCCGACCGTGCTGGTCGGTGGTGCGCTCGGCGTGTTTGCCTGGGTAGCCGGTAACGCGATCTTTTCCCGTTACCTCGGCATTCCTTATATAGCTGGTGCGGGCGAGCTCTTCGTGTTCTGCGCGGCGATGGCGGGTGCCGGGCTCGGCTTTCTCTGGTTCAACACCTATCCGGCCCAGGTATTCATGGGCGACATCGGCGCACTGGCGCTGGGCGGTGCGCTCGGTTCGGTGGCGGTGGTCGTGCGCCAGGAAGTCGTATTGCTGATCATGGGCGGCGTGTTCGTCGCCGAGACCGTCTCGGTGATGATGCAGGTGGCGTCTTTCAAGATGACCGGCAAGCGCATCTTCCGCATGGCGCCGCTACACCATCACTTTGAGCTGAAAGGCTGGGCCGAACCAAAAGTCATAGTGCGCTTCTGGATAGTGACCGTGGTGCTGGTGCTGGTCGGGCTCTCCAGCCTGAAGATCCGGTGATGGGGGCTGCAGCAATGAGTCCGCAGTACAGGGGACAGACGCAATCAACGGGTCCCGTGTTCGTGCTGGGCATGGGCGGGACCGGTGCTGCCTGCGCGCGTTATTTTGCCGCTCGTGGTGTGACCGCCGTGTTTGCCGATACACGCGTTGCCCCGCCCGGACTCTCTGCGATCCGCGCGGCACTGCCGGAAGTCGCAATACATGCCGGCCAGATTCCGCTGGCGCTCCCGACACATATTGCGCGAGTGGTGGTATCGCCCGGCGTCGACCTGCATCTGCCGCTGCTACAGGACGCGCGTCAGCGCGGCATCCCGGTGCTGAGCGATATCGACCTCTTTGTCAGCGAGGCAGCTGCGCCGATCGTCGCCATCACCGGCTCCAACGGCAAGAGCACGGTGACCTCAATGCTCGGCCAGATGCTCGCGGCCGCCGGTCTGCGCGTCGGTGTCGGCGGCAATCTCGGCACGCCGGCGCTTGATTTGCTCGCTGCAGGCACGCAGGTGTATGTGCTCGAGTTGTCGAGCTTTCAGCTTGAGCGCAGCGCGCTGATCAATGCAGCTGCGGCAGTGCTGCTGAATGTCTCGCCGGATCACCTCGATATCCACGGCGATATGGCTGGCTATACCGCTGCCAAGGCCCGCGTCTACGCACACTGCAAGCTCGCAGTGCTGAATCGCGATGAGCCCGCTCTCCGGCGTCTGGTACCGGCTGGCGTTCCCGTGACCAGCTTCGGACTCGATGCGCCCGGCGACGGCGAGTTTGGCCTGCTGCAGCGGGCGGACGGCAGTTGGCTGGCGCGTGGTGATAAAGCGCTGCTGCCAGTGACGGAACTGAAGCTCACTGGCCGGCACAACATCTCGAATGCACTGGCAGCGCTTGCGCTCGGCGCGGCTCTCGGACTGGAACCGGCGACACTTGTGCCTGGGCTGCGTAACTACCAGCCACTGCCGCACCGGATGGCGGTGATTGCCAGTCGCGATGGCCTGGCCTGGATCGACGATTCGAAGGCCACCAACGTCGGCGCTGCGGTGGCCAGCATCAGCAGCCTCGACGGTCCGCTGGTGCTGATTGCCGGCGGTGACGGCAAGGGTGCCAGCTTCACAATGCTGGCCGATGCACTGCGCGGCCGCGAGTGTGTGGCGATACTGCTGGGCCGCGATCGCGAACTGCTGGCGGCTGCCCTGCAGGGGGTCTGCCCGGTGAGCCGCGTTGACGATATGTCCGCAGCGGTCCGCGCCGCGCGTGCGGTGGCCCGACCTGGCTGGACGGTACTACTGGCGCCCGCTTGCAGCAGCCTCGACATGTATCGCGACTACGGTGCGCGCGGCGATGCTTTCCGTACCGCCGTGCTCGGCCTGCAGGAGGCACAGGCATGAGTGCGACGAATACCGCAGCACCCGCGCAGAGCCGGCCCGACATGATCCTGCTGACCGTGGTCGGGATCCTGCTCGCGGTGGGCCTGCTGATGGTGGCCTCGGCCTCGATCGCACTGGGCGACCGCCAGCACGGCGACGCGTTCTATTTCTTTGAGCGACAGATACTCGCTGCAACGATGGGCCTCGCTGCCGCGTGGTGCATGGCGAAGGTACCGACGCGCGTCTGGCAGGGCCTCGGCCCCTGGCTGGCCGGTGTCGCCATTCTCCTGCTGGTCATGGTGCTGCTGCCGGGTCTCGGTCGTACCGCCAACGGCAGCACGCGCTGGCTGAACATCGGTGGCCTCAACATCATGCAGGTCAGCGAGCCGGTGCGCCTGATGATGCTGATCTATGTCGCAGACTACGCAGTGCGTCGCAACGCGGAGATCCGCAGCAGTTTTCTCGGCTTCATGAAGCCGCTGGTGATCGTCGGTGTGGCCGCCGCCCTGCTGCTCGCGCAGCCGGATTTCGGTTCCGCCGTCCTGTTGATCGGCATCTCCTTCACGGTGATGTTCCTGGCTGGTGCCCGGTTGCGCGACGTGAGCCTGACGCTGGGTCCGGTCGTGCTCGGCTTTGCGTTGCTCGCCAAGTTCTCGCCTTACCGCATGAAGCGCCTCACCGGTTTCTGGGACCCCTGGGCCGACCCTTACGGTGCCGGCTTCCAGCTCACGCAGTCACTGATCGCAATCGGCAGCGGTGAGTGGACGGGTCTTGGTCTCGGTGCAAGCGTGCAGAAACTCTTCTATCTGCCGGAGGCACATACGGACTTTATTTTCGCTGTGATCGCTGAAGAGTTTGGCTTGCTTGGCAGTCTGGTGATGATTCTCTTGTACGTGCTGCTCATCTGGCGGGCTTTGGTGATTGCGCGGACGGCGGCTGCGCGCGAGCACTTCTTCCAGGCCTACGTGGCCTTCGGGCTTGGTATCTGGCTGGCCA
Source organism: Gammaproteobacteria bacterium (assembly GCA_049290495.1). Taxonomy (GTDB): domain Bacteria; phylum Pseudomonadota; class Gammaproteobacteria; order Steroidobacterales; genus SHZI01. Next base: position 89,749 of record JBATNV010000061.1, read on the forward strand.
TGCAGGCGGCCATCAATCTCGGCGTGAACATGGGCGTATTACCCACCAAGGGGCTGACGCTGCCGCTGGTGAGTTACGGGCGGAGCAGCTTGCTCGTGACGCTGGCCGCCCTCGGCCTGCTGCTGCGTATCGATCTTGAGAACCGCGGCATTGCGAGTGCCGCGAAGCGCCGGGTCAACGGGCGGGTAGCACGATGAAATCCGCACCCATCCTGATCATGGCGGGCGGTACCGGCGGACATGTATTCCCGGCACTGGCCGTGGCGCGTGCCCTGCGTGAGCGGAATGAATCGGTTGTGTGGCTGGGTACCGGGCTTGGTATTGAGGCCCGGCTGGTTCCGGCCGAGGGCATCGAGCTGGAACGCGTACGCGTCAAGGGTCTGCGTCGTCGCGGCCTCAGCGCCTGGCTGACGGCGCCGCTGCAGATCGTGCTCGCGGTCGTCGAAGCGCTGCGCATCCTGCGCCGTCGGCGTCCGAAGCTGGTGCTGGGTATGGGCGGCTATACGGCGGGACCGGGTGGTATCGCCAGCTGGCTGCTGCGCATACCGCTCGTCATCCATGAACAGAATGCTGTCGCGGGTCTTACCAATCGTCTTCTGGCGAACTTTGCCCGGGAAGTGCTTGAAGCCTTCCCGGGCAGTTTTTCTGCCCGTGTAAAGACCCGCCTGACCGGCAATCCCGTCCGTCACGACATCGCCGCGCTACCCGCACCCGATCTGCGTCTGCGCGGGCGTTCGGGCCGGCTGCGCCTGCTGGTACTCGGCGGTAGCCAGGGTGCCAAGGCGCTGAATGTCGTGGTGGGCCCGGCTGTGGCGCTGCTCCCGGAAGCAGAGCGTCCCGAGATCCGTCACCAGGCCGGCGAGAACACCTACGGTGTCGCCGAAATTGCCTATCACCGTGCCGGTGTGCAGGCGCATCTGCAGTCTTTTATCACTGATATGGCTGAAGCCTATGGCTGGGCTGATCTCGTGATCGCCCGCGCTGGTGCCTTGACCGTTGCCGAGCTGGCGGCTGCCGGCGTCGGCGCAATCCTTGTGCCGTACCCGGCTGCAGTGGACGATCACCAGACCCGGAACGCGGCGTATCTGGTTAATGCAGGTGCCGCCACGCTGATCCCGGAACCTGAACTCGATGCAGAGCGCCTGGCCGCAGAGTTGCAGCGACGTATCGCTGACCGGGCTCTCATCCTGGGCCAGGCACAGCGGGCCCGCACGCAGGCGATGCCCGATGCGACAGCTGACATAGTTGCCCGCTGTCTGGCCCTCAGTCTCGCCCGGAGGCGCAGCGATGCGTGATCGCATGCGCCGGGTCAACCGCATACATCTGGTCGGGATCGGCGGGGTCGGCATGGGCGGTATCGCCGAGGTACTGCTCAACCTGGGTTATGCCGTACAGGGCTCTGACCAGCGCGAGTCGGCCGTCACCCGGCGCCTCACGCGACTCGGCGCACTCGTGCATATCGGCCATCGTTCCGAACATGTCGCGGATGCCGATGTGGTGGTGGTTTCCAGTGCGGTCGCCGCCGACAACCCGGAAGTGCTGACCGCGCGGGCCAGTCGCAAGCCGGTGGTCCGGCGTGCGGAGATGCTGGCTGAACTGATGCGTTTCCGGCATGCGATCGCCGTCTCCGGCAGTCACGGCAAGACCACGACCACCAGCCTGATCGCAAGCGTGCTCGCCGAAGCCGGCGAGGACCCGACTTTCGTGATCGGCGGGCGGCTGAAGAGTACCGATTCGAACGGTCGTCTTGGCGCCGGGCGCTATCTGGTCGCTGAAGCCGACGAGAGCGACGCGTCGTTCATTCACCTGCAGCCGATGGTGGCTGTGGTCACCAATATCGGCAACGATCATCTGGGTACCTACGGGGGTGACGTTGAGCGGCTGCGTCAGACCTTCGTCGAGTTTTTGCACAACCTGCCCTTCTACGGCCTGGCAGTGGTGTGCATAGACGACCCAGGCGTGTGCGCGATCCTGCCGGCACTGCACCGTGCCACCCTGAGCTATGGTTTCTCGCCAGAGGCGGATGTACGCGCAGAAAATCTGGTGCGCGAAGGCCTGCGCTCCCGCTTTACCGTAGTGCGCCCGGCGCCGGCACCACCGCTGCAGGTGGTGCTCAATCTGCCTGGCCGGCACAACGTCCTGAATGCGCTCGCTGCGGTAGCCATCGCCTGTGACCTTGAGCTCGACGATGCAGCATGCCAGCGGGCACTCGCGAGCTTTGAGGGCGTGGACCGCCGCCTGCAGATGCTCGGTGACATCGTGATTGGCGGCCATCGGGCCACGCTGGTCGATGACTACGGCCATCATCCGACCGAAATCGCCGCCACCATCGAAGCGGCGCGCCAGGCCTGGCCGGAACGCCGCCTGGTCGTCGCCTTTCAGCCGCACCGCTATACGCGAACCCGCGATTTGCTCGATGACTTCGCCGAGGCACTGTCAGCAGTCGACCGTCTGCTCGTCACGGAGGTCTATGCGGCGGGTGAAGCGCCGATCGCCAATGCCGATGGCCGTGCGATCTGCCGCGCGATCCGCAGTCGCGGACAAATCGAACCGGTATTCGTCCCGCACATCGATGAACTGAACGAGTTGCTGGCTGGTGTGCTGGAGTCGGGCGATGTGCTGCTGACGCTCGGCGCCGGCAACATCGGTGCGATGGCACTGCAACTGCGCGAGCAGTACGGTGAGCAGACGACGTTGCAGACCGGTGGTGCAACGTGATGACGATGAAAAAAGAACGCGCCGGAAAGTTGTTGCACGACGAGTTGATGTCGAAACATACAACATGGCGCGTCGGTGGCCCCGCAGACGTGTATCATGCGCCGCGTTGTCGCGCTGAACTCCTGGAATTTTTTCGCGGTCTTGATGCGAGCACGCCGGTTTACTGGGTTGGCTTTGGAAGCAACCTCCTTGTCAGGGATGGTGGCATTCGCGGCGTCGTCATCGCGACAAGCCAGGCACTCTCTGAACTGCGCAATCTCGGCGCTGGCATCATCGAAGCAGAAGCGGGCGTGGCCTGTACGGTCGTGGCGCGGCAGTGCAGTCGCTGGCAACTCGGTCCGGCGGAATTCTTTGCCGGCATTCCCGGCAGCATCGGCGGCGCGCTGCGCATGAACGCGGGTGCCTTCGGCGGTGAAACCTGGAACAGCGTCATCGAGGTCGATGTACTCGACCGGCACGGCGTGGTACATACGCGTCCCCGCGATGCTTACGAAGTCGGCTACCGGCAGGTGCAGAAGCAGGCTGACGAGTGGTTTCTCGCCGCCCGCATGCAGTTCACGGAGAATTACCAGGTTGCCGAGGCGCGCATGCGTACGCTGATCGCTGAACGCAAGGCCAGTCAGCCGCTCGGACTGCCAAGCTGTGGGTCGGTGTTCAAGAATCCGCCCGGTGAGCATGCGGCGCGGCTCATTGAAACGGCCGGCCTCAAGGAAGCGCGTGTCGGCGGGGCACAGGTTTCGCCCAAGCACGCAAATTTCATCATCAATACCGGTGGTGCGACGGCTGCTGACATCGAAGCGCTGATCCGCAAGGTGCAGTCCACGGTCGAGAGCCGGCATGGGGTGCGCCTCGAGACTGAAGTACAGATCATCGGCGAGCCGCTTGCCGGCCATGCCGGGGCGGAGGGCGCTTGAGCATGGCTCCCGGTTCCATCAGCTATCCGCGCATCACGGACCCCGCCGCCTTCGGACGCGTCGTGGTGCTGATGGGCGGCGACTCGGCCGAGCGCGAAATCTCCCTGCTCACCGGCCAGGCGGTACTCAAGGCACTCCTTAATAAAGGTGTGACTGCCGAGCCGCTCGACGCCTGTGGTCCTGAGCTCGTCACCCGGCTGACCACCGGCGGCTATGACCGGGTATGGATCGCGCTGCATGGTCGGGGTGGTGAAGATGGCACCCTGCAGGGGCTCTTGTCCTTTCTCGGCCTGCCGTTCACCGGTTCGGGTGTACTCGGCTCTGCGATCAGCATGGACAAGCTGCGTACCAAGCGCCTCTTGCAGGGCGCCGGTCTGCCCACGCCACGCTACTGCGTGCTGCGCAATGAGGCGGATCTGGTCGAAGCCGCTGAGCAGCTTGGCCTGCCGCTGATGGTCAAGCCGTCGGCCGAAGGTTCCAGCATCGGTATGAGCAAGGTCAGCCGCATTGAGCAACTTGCTGAAGCCTGGCAGCTGGCCGCCGGCTTCAACTGCGATGTCTTTGCCGAGGAATGGGTAGCCGGGCCGGAGTACACGGCGACCGTGTTGCACGACGATGTCCTGCCGCTGATCCGTATCCAGACCGATGGCGTGTTCTATGACTACCAGGCCAAGTATTTCAGCGACGAGACGCGCTATCTCTGTCCCTGTGGCCTGCCCGCGGCACAGGAGCGAGAACTTGCCGAAGTGGCGCGCGCCGCTTTCGCCGCGGTCGGTGCTGAAGGCTGGGGCCGGGTCGACATCATGGTGGCCGCGCAGGTCGGGCCGCTGGTGCTCGAGATCAATACGGTGCCGGGCATGACCAGCCATAGCCTGGTGCCGATGGCCGCAGCGGCCGCCGGCACCGGTTTCGATGAGCTCGTATGGCAGATTCTGGAGACCAGTTTCGCGCCGGTTGTGGAGGCGCTGAAATGAGCGTCCTGTCCCGGCGTAACCGCAAGCGCCGCGCAGAGCCGCGGATCAAGCTCCCGGTGATCCCCTGGGCGCGCATCACGAGTGTGCTCGGTGTGCTGCTGCTGGCTGGCGGTGCTGTGTATGCCGGTCGCTGGCTGCTCAACCGGCCAGTCGAGCAGGTGGTGATCAACGGCGAGTTCGAGCGCGTCTCGGCCGATCGCCTCGAATCGCTGCTGCGTCCTTATATGGGCCAGGGTTTTCTGGCCACGCCGCTCGATCTTGTTCAGCAGCAACTCGCCTCGGTGCCCTGGGTTGCCACCGCACGCGTGAGTCGCAAGTGGCCTGGCACCCTGGAGGTTACGGTGACCGAGGAGCAGCCGGCTGCCCGCTGGGGTGAGCGCGGTCTGCTCAATTTGCAGGGGCGTCTGTTTGTCAGTGTCGCCGACCACATCCCCGCCGGACTGCCACAGCTGGACGGGCCCGACGGTACGGAAGCCGAGGTCGCAGCGCGCTACGTTGCCATCCAGGAGCAGCTGGTGCATCGCGGCCTGGCGCTTGCGGCCCTTGCACTCGACAAGCGTGGCGCCTGGTCGCTCAGCCTGAGCAACGGCATCCAGGTGCGGCTTGGATCACAGGATGTTGATGTCCGGCTGGCGCGTTTCTTCGAAGCGCTGGATTCCGTGGTCGCCGCGGTGGCGGCTGACGTGAGCTACATCGATATGCGTTACACGAACGGCTTTGCCGTGGGCTGGAAACACCAGCGTGCAGCCGGGGAAAAATTGCCCAATGTCTAGGAAAGACGACAAGCACATCATCGTCGGTCTCGATATCGGCACCTCGAAGGTGGTGGCGATCGTGGGCGAACTGCAGGTCGATGGCCAGATCGAAGTGATCGGCTTCGGTATGCATCCCTCAAAGGGACTGAAGAAAGGCGTGGTCGTGAATATCGAGGCCACGGTGAGCTCGATACAGCGTGCCATCGAGGAAGCAGAACTCATGGCCGGCTGCGACATCAGCCAGGTCTATGCGGGCATCGCTGGCAGCCATGTGCGCAGCCTTAATTCGCACGGCATCGTCGCGATCCGCGACCGTGAGGTCACGCAGAGTGATGTAGACCGCGTGATCGATGCGGCACGGGCGGTCGCCATTCCCGCCGACCAGAAGATCCTGCATGTCCTGCCCCAGGAATTCATCATCGACGGGCAGGAAGGCATCCGTGAGCCGATCGGCATGTCCGGTGTGCGTCTCGAGGCGCGCGTGCATATGGTGACCGGCGCGGCCAGCGCGGCGCAGAACATCGTCAAGTGCGTACAGCGCTGCGGGCTGGAGGTCGAGGACATCGTGCTTGAGCAGCTGGCTTCAAGCTATGCCGTACTGACGGAAGATGAAAAAGAACTCGGTATCTGCCTGGTCGATATCGGTGGCGGTACGACCGATATCGCGGTCTTCAACAATGGTGCGATCCGCCATACGGCCGTGATCCCCATCGCCGGTGACCAGGTCACCAATGACATTGCCCTTTCGATGCGTACGCCGACGCAGTACGCGGAAGAGATCAAGATCAAGTACGCCTGCGCGCTGTCGCAGCTGGCCAACCTCGACGAAACCATTGAGGTGCCGAGCGTGGGTGACCGCCCGCCGCGACGACTGGCCCGTCAGACGCTGGCCGAGGTTGTAGAGCCGCGCTACGAAGAGCTGTTCGGTCTGATTCGGGACGAACTGCGGCGCAGTGGCTGCGAAAACATGATCGCTGCCGGCATCGTCCTGACCGGCGGCAGCGCCAAGATGGAAGGCGCAGTTGAACTCGCGGAAGAGGTCTTTCACATGCCGGTGCGTCTCGGCGTGCCACAGCAGGTACGCGGACTCGGCGACGTTGTCCGCAATCCGATTCACTCGACGGGAATCGGCTTGCTGATCTACGCGAGGAGCCGGGCGATGCGCCAGGCCGAGGAGACGCCGGTAGGGGCAGGGTTGCGTGAAGTCTGGGGCCGGATGAAAAGCTGGTTCCAGGGGAATTTCTGATTTTGTTGTTGTCGCCAGTCATTTACTACAGGAGACGGAAAAATGTTTGAGCTGATGGATGCGGGCAGCCAGAACGCGGTCATCAAGGTCCTCGGTGTGGGCGGAGGCGGCGGTAACGCTGTCCGGCACATGGTGAGCACCGGGATCGATGGTGTGGATTTCATCTGTTGCAACACCGATGCACAGGCCTTGCGTACGTCGAACGTCCGTACCGCGCTGCAGATCGGCTGCAATATCACCAAGGGCCTTGGTGCCGGTGCGAATCCCGATGTTGGCCGTCAGGCTGCCATGGAAGACCGCGACCGCATCATCGAGGTCATCGAAGGTGCCGATATGCTGTTCATCACCGCCGGGCTCGGTGGTGGTACCGGTACCGGTGCAGCGCCGATCGTTGCGCAGGTAGCCCGGGAACTCGGCATCCTCACGGTTGCCGTGGTGACCAAGCCTTTCGCCATGGAAGGCAAAAAGCGTCTGTTGATTGCCGAGCAGGGCATTGCTGAACTCGGCAAGTATGTCGATTCGCTGATCACGATTCCCAACGAGAAGCTGCTGTCCGTACTCGGCACCGAAACCACGCTGCTGGATGCCTTCAAGGCTGCCAACGAAGTGCTGCAGGGTGCGGTGCAGGGTATCGCTGAACTGATTACCAGGCCGGGTCTGATCAACGTGGACTTTGCCGACGTACGCACCGTGATGTCCGAGATGGGTATGGCGATGATGGGCTCGGGTACAGCGCGCGGTACGGATCGTGCCCGCGAAGCAGCCGAGGCGGCGATTTCGAGCCCGCTGCTGGAAGACATCAACCTCTCGGGTGCGCGCGGCATCCTCGTCAACGTGACCGGTGGCGAGAACCTGTCGATCGGCGAGTTCAACCAGGTGGGCGAGGCGGTCAAGCACTGTGCATCCGAAGACGCCACGGTGGTGATCGGCACGGTTATCGATCCAGAGATGGGCGATATGATCCGCGTAACGGTGGTGGCGACCGGCCTCGGTCAGCCAGCAGCCCGGCAGCAGCCGGTGATCCGTGTAGTGCCGCAGCCGGTGGCAATCGCACCGCGGCACGCGGAGACGGGCGGTCGCAATTCCCGGGACGCCGAACCGGTTTTGGCTGACGTCTACGGCAGCGCTTACGATCAGCCGGCATGGATGCGCAAGCGGGCAGTCGGTGACCAGTTGACTGACAGCAGCGATGCCTCCTTCGACCTGCTCGACGTGCCGGCATTTCTGCGTCGGCAGGCAGACTGAAGCGGGGCTGACCCAGGGAAGATCAGGGCAGTTGCGCCGGACGGTCGGGCCGAAGCCGGACCGGCGCCATTGCACGGTTTTGGCCGCCTGTGTTAGGGTAGCCGCGGGTTTTTGTCTTCGTCTAGGGAATCGACTTTGAAACAGCGGACGCTGAAAACGGCGATTCGGGCCACTGGCGTGGGCCTGCATACCGGCCGCAAGGTATTCATGACCCTGCGTCCGGCTGCCGAGAACACCGGTATCGTGTTCCGTCGCGTTGATCTCGACCCGCCCGTCGATATCAAGGCCGATGCCTTCAGTGTCGGCGAGACCATGCTGGGCACCACCCTGGTCAAGGGCGACGTCAAGGTCGCCACTATCGAACACCTGATGGCCGCCTTGTCTGGTCTCGGTATCGATAACGCTTACGTGGATCTGAGCGCCCCCGAGGTGCCGATCATGGATGGCAGCGCGGCGCCCTTCGTGTTTCTGCTGCAGTCCGCCGGCGTCGCCGAGCAGAATGCCGCAAAGAAATTCATACGTGTACGCAAGACCGTACGCGTTGAAGAGGGTGACAAGTCAGCCGAGATCAAGCCATTCCCCGGCCTGAAGATCAACTTCCGCATTGAATTCGACCATCCGGTCTTTCGCCGCCACAGCCAGACGGCGACGGTGGATTTCTCCACGACCGCATTCCTGAAAGAGATTTCCCGCGCGCGGACCTTTGGATTTGCGCGGGATATCGAGATGCTGCGCACCCGGCAACTGACGCTCGGCGGCAGCATGGACAATGCGATCGTGCTCGACGAATTCCGCATCCTCAATGAGGACGGCCTGCGTTTTGAAGACGAGTTCGTCAAGCACAAGATTCTCGATGCTGTCGGCGATATCTATCTGCTCGGACACGGCCTGGTTGGCGAGCTGACGGCCGTCAAATCGGGTCATGCGCTGAACAACAAGCTGCTGCGCGCCCTGCATGCCGATGCGTCGGCCTGGGAGATAGTCAGCTTCGACGAGGAGCGCGGTACCGCGCCGATCTTCTACCCGGTGCCTGTCGGCGCCATCTGATTCGTCCCGACCCGTACCTTTACCCGACTCGCTGCGGGGAATTGCCGGCGTGAGGCGCTAAGGATCGCTTCAGCCTCGAAGCGCAATCGGGCCGCCCATTCGGGACTTGTTGCTGTCACGATCAGGGTGCCATCCGGGCGCAGATTGCAGGCTGCCACGGCAGACCCAAGCGGTTCGCCGAGCGCTGCCCGAACCTGGGCCGCCAGATCGAGGTGCCGCTCTGCCGCTTCGGCGAGTGCGCCGAGCGCCTTCACCTGGCTGAACAGTGCGCCCAGCGAACGTGGCTCTTTTCGTGAAGTCTCGCTCATGCTCTTCCCGTCAGGCTGTGCACCGTTCCTTGTTCCGCCCGGAGGCCTCGGGCATAGTCTATGCGCCAGTCGCAGCAGTGTCTGGCCGGTTTTTCTTCAGGGGATTGCCCTTGGGCACAGTTCCGCAAATAACACCGTCGCGCAGCGCGCAGCTCTTGCCCGTGCTGCTGGGCGCTGTGGCGGCGCTGGCACTGGGGGGTGCAGGTTTCGGACTGGGGTGTGTGTACGCGAGCATGGAGGTGCCGGCGGTCGGTGCCGTGGCCCAGCCGGTCTTGCCCGCAGGCGGGCCCGATGAGTCCGAGGCGTTCGTGCCGCAGCCGAGGCCGCAGCTGCTTCAGCCTGTTGCGCTGCCGAGCACAGTTCCGCTGATTCCCGAGCAGCTCGCCGATCGGCTCGCCCGGCCGGTGGTTGGCGGCTGGGTGTCGAGTCACTATGGCAAGCGTACCGATCCCTTCACCGGCGACCCGGCCGTACACCGCGGTCTGGACTTTGCCGGACCCGTCAACAGCGTGATCCTCGCAGTCGCGCCGGGCGTCGTGACCTGGTCTGGCCCGCTGCGTGGTTACGGCAACCTGATCGAGATCGATCACGGCAATGGCTGGGTCACCCGCTACGGCCACAATTCCTCCAATTACGTGAGCCTGGGTGACTATGTGAAACCCGGCCAGACCATCGCCCTGATGGGCGCGACGGGCCGGGCCACCGGTACCCATCTGCATTTTGAAGTGCTGTATCAGGGCCGCCACATGAATCCGGCCCGCTTTGTCCCGCGCAGGGCCTGAGTTTTCCCGTCCGATAGCGGTTCCGCGTCGGCAGAAATCGCCTGTTAGAATGCGCCACCACCGCAAGAGCGGTGCTCAACTTTCACGCAATGATCCCGGGCCCGGGCATGACGACCCGCGCTGGCTGGGGAGGAACATGTTTTGCTGAACTGGATTACCCGACTGTTTGGTAGCAGCAACCAGCGACTGCTGCGCCGCTATTCACGCGTCGTTGCGGCGACCAACGCGCTCGAGCCGACGATCAAGGCACTGGACGATGAGGCGTTGCGGGCCAAGACGATCGAGTTTCGTCAGCGACTGGCCAGCGGCACGGAGCTGGATACACTTATTCCCGAAGTCTTTGCGGTGGTGCGCGAGGCGGCTCTGCGCACCATCGGCCTGCGCCATTTCGATGAGCAGATGATCGGTGGCCTGGCCCTGCACGAGGGCAAGATCGCCGAGATGCGCACCGGTGAGGGCAAGACGCTGGTCGCGACTTTGCCGGCATATCTGAATGCGCTGCCGGGCCATGGCACGCATATCGTGACGGTCAACGAATATCTCGCGCAACGCGATTCCGACTGGATGGCGCCTGTCTACCGATTCCTCGGCATGGAGGTTGCGGTGATCCGCAATGGCCAGAGCAGCGCAGAGAAACGCGCAGCCTATGCGGCCGACATCACCTACGGCACCAACAATGAATTCGGCTTCGACTATCTGCGCGATAACCTGGCCTTCCGGCCTGAAGACCAGGTACAGCGCTCGCCGGTCTTTGCCGTCGTCGACGAGGTGGATTCTATCCTCATCGATGAAGCACGCACGCCGCTGATCATTTCGGGCCCGGCCGAGGACAGTTCCGAGCTCTACATCCGCATCAACAAGCTGGTGCCAGGCCTGGTACGGCAGGAACGTCTGCCCGACGAGGACGACGATGGCGGTCCGG
>JBATNV010000062.1:0-5717 GCA_049290495.1 Gammaproteobacteria bacterium
TGAGTAGTTGCCTTGCGGCCTGATCGATGGCCGCCACCACTCGCCGTATCTCCGCGATGTTCGCCGGACTCGCACGGAGGAACAGCTTGTTGTCACTACCCGTGAGCATGCCACCGGGCTCGACCAGGGGCTGAATGACCGGAATAACGTCGTCAGCCAGCCGGTGCCGCAGCTCGATGATCTCCAAAGCCTGGGCGCGAGCCGTCGTGCTGACGATGAGTCCGGCAAACAGCACGACCAGGAGACCGGCGAGTACCGAAGTACGTGACCGGATTCTGGTGCATTGGCGCATGTTGGTTTGTGGGTCAGCCACCTGAAGCTTGCTCCGGAAGTGATGACGCTGAGCTTTAATCCGGCTTCACAGGGAAATCGGGATAACGACCGAGCGTGAATAGCGCTGCGGCGCCAATAACCAGACCGACGCTGAACACGGTCAGCACCGGATCGTAAGTGCCGAACTGGTCGAAAACCCGGCCGAATGTCCATGGCGCAATTCCCGAGGCCATCGCAAACACCGCATATTGCAGGCCGTAGATCGTGCCGTAATGGCGCAGGCCGAAATAGCGGGCGGCCAGATAAGCGACGAGATCGGTCTCGGCACCGGCCGCCACACCAATCATGCAGGCGGCAGCGATCGCCGACACCTGGCCCACCTGGTCCTGCATGAGAATGACGCAGGCAATCGCCGGCATGACCAGCAAGGGGAATGTCACCAGAGGTGCCCAGACGCGATCCAGAAGATAGCCCACACCCAGCCGGCCGATGATCAGGCTGATGCCGATCGCGCCACTGGTCCATGCCGCATCGCTGGTGGAAAAACCGCGGTCGGTCAGCAGCGGCATGAAATTCGTTATCAGTCCGCCGACACCCATCGCAATGACGAACAAGGCAACAGCGATCACCCAGAATCGATAGTTGCCCAGCGCCTGCCGGACCGTTACACCGGTTTGCGCCCGTGGCGCGAGAGTCTTTCCCGACCGGTCAACGGTCGGTTCGCGAAACCAGGCAACCGCAATCGGCAGCGCTACGGCCAGCGGCAACAGCGATATGGTGGCGAACGCCGTTCGCCAGCCAAACTCCGCGATCAACCAGGTGGTCAGCCTGGGCAGAAATGCCGCAGTGATACCGGTACCCATCAGCGCAATGGCGAGAGCCATGCCGCGCCGTCGTTCAAACCAGGCATTGACGCCGCGCGTCCAGGTGACCGGTGTCGATCCGCCACCCAACAAGCCCGTGACGATCCAGATCGCATAGAAACCGAACAGCGACGCGGGGGTCAGTGACAAGGCCGCGAAGCCGAGCCCGAAAGCGACGAGCGTAGCCAGTGCCACACGCCGGACGCCAAACCGGTCAGCCAGAGCGCCGATCACCGGAACCGCAATCACGACCGCAATGGTGAAACCCAGAATCGCGAACTGTACGTCGCCACGGCCCCACCCGAACTCTTCGGTCAGCGGGACCGTGAAAGCGCCAATGGAGTTATAGGGAATCGGCGATGCACCGAATGCAATGCCGATCGAGGCTGCAACCAGCATTCGCCAACCACTTCTGAACTCGGATGCAGCTACCGGTGGCGCGGTGGGTCTATCGCTCTCAGTGCTCATGCCGTGACTGTACTTCAGCCATCGACTACCCATCCAGTACCGGAGGCATTTGTCATACCTATAGTACTGTCAGATTAACGGCCTCTAGCGTCTCCGGGTTTGACCTGTATCAAGCCTCGCGATCGTATCAGCCAGGCGCTTGCTCGCTATCGATCGCGTCGACTGGCCCTCGGGAATACTGGCCAGCGTATTGGCTGGCCAGTATTCGAAGTCGCGATACGACTCGTAGTAGGCCTGGAAAGGCTGACGCGCGAGCAGGTTGGTCATGCCGGGCAGACTTCTTTCCGACCTGAGCGCGGCAATATCAATCTTTCCGGCCGCCTGCGATTCACCGAATCCTGCCGCGTCTATAACTTCGCCACGTAGCCCGACAACCTTGCTCATACCATCGGTAGAGAATTCAGGCAGGCCTATCGACCGGATTCCACTCGTGTTGGCAGAGACCACATAGGCCAGGTTATCCATGGCGCGAGCGCGTTTTGCCAGGTCCTTCATGGTCATCTCGACACTGCCGACCTCCGATGAGGAATGACAGAAAATTTCGGCACCCCGCATGGCGAGACAGCGCGCCAGTTCCGGGTAGAGGATCTCTTCCGACGCGATACATGCCAACCGCCCGATATCCGTGTCGACCACCGGAAACACGCCATCCAGTCCATAGCGATCGACATACTTGTCCCACACGTCATAAGGCGTCGGCGTATACAGCGAGATGAGTCGTCGATACCTCAGGATCAGGTCACCTGATGGTGCGATGATGAAACTCGTCTGAAAATACAGCTCGGGAAAATACTGGTCGGATTCATAGGCATTACCGCTCAGATACACACCGCTGGACTGCGCAATGCGACCAAGGAATTCGTATTCAGGGCCATTGGGATCGAGCACAGCCTTGCTCTTCCATTCGGCAAAACTTTCTCCCATTGGAAATCCTGTCAGGAAGTACTCGGGCAGAACTACCAGCTTGACCTGCCGCCCGTTGAATACCTTGAGGAATGCACTCGTATCCCGAATGGCCTTGCCATAACGTTCAAGCGACCGGGTCATCCGTTGCCGGGCACTCTGCGGGTCGTCCGGGTTTACCGGATCGCAGGCCAGCTGGAGTGCCAATGCGGTGTAGCGAGGAATCCCGCAGTCCAGGTCCGACTGCGAACGGGCCGCCGGCGCGTCGACCGCTTTAGATGAAGTCCCGGCACTGCTCGCGACTGCTGTACCCAGTACGGCAGATCCGGCAGCCGCGCCCACCAGAATGTCACGCCTGCTGATGGCGTTTGCGCTTTTTTTATCTGATTGATCGCCAGACATTAACTACACCCTACCTTTAGGTACTACGACAAATTCAGCCGGATGTTCGGGTTTTCTTGCAGATCCTCTGCAGTCGCCTGGATCGGCACGACCGGCCCGCGATTGATATAGATCGCCTTCTGACGCAGAAACCGCGTCAAGCCGGTCGAGCCCATCCGGGAAGGCCCCATCCCGGACCGACGGAAAGCTGACTTGCAGGCATCGAAAACCATCGTCGTCATACCGGCATCATTGACGCTGATTCCGCCGGCCTCGATTTGCGCGGCCACCCGCAGCGCGTCATCTTCGTTCGGGCCAAATACGGCGCCGGACAGTCCATAGTGCGTGTCGTTGGCCAGCGCGATGGCTTCAGCTTCCGCAACGTACTTCATGACGGGCATGACCGGGCCGAAGGTTTCCTCGGTCATGACGGCCATTGAATGATCGACCCGACTGAGAACCGTCGGCTCGATCCACAGGCCACCACCCAGCGCCCGCACTTGTCCGCCGGTTTCGATCCTTGCGCCCTTCGCGACAGCGTCTTCAATGTGCTGGCGGATGATCTCAGCCTGGCGGTCAAAGATCAGCGGACCGACGATGCCCTGGTTGATATCCGGATAACTCAGCGGGGCAGCACGAGCCTTGTCGGCCAGCAGCGCCACGAATGCATCGTATTGGCTTTCATGAACGTAGATCCGTTCCAGGGACTGACAGGCCTGACCCGTGGCCAGAATGGAGGCGCGGAGAATCGCGGTCGACGCGCGCTCGAGATCACTACCTGGCAGCAGGATGGCCGGATCCTTGCCACCCAGTTCGAGAAAGGCCGGAATGAAGGCCGCCGCCGCAGCCACAGCTACCTTCTGTCCCGTCGCAACACTACCGGTGAACGCCACGACGTCCACGTGTTCAATCAGTGCTGCTCCGCTGCGTCCGTCGCCGCGCACAAAGCCAAGCACATCCCGCAGTTCCGGCACGGTGGCAATACACGCCTCGACCGGCACCGAGAACCGCGGCGTGACTTCACTGGGTTTGATCAGCGCCGCGCAACCGGCCAGCAATGCGGGAACAACGTCGATGAAAGACAGGATCATCGGGAAGTTCCACGGCGTAATCGTACCAAGCAATGCGTACGGCTCCAGCCGCTGCTGTACACCCACCAGCGGCAGATTGCCGGCTGGCCGCTCGACGTGCGCCTGCACCAGATCTGGCGCAAGCCGGCACCAGTTATCGATGCTGTCGATGACGGTATCTACTTCTATATTGGCAATCCGGTGACGACCGGTGTCGGCTTCAAGTGCGGCGACGATCTCTCCACGCCAGTTTGCCAGCGCGGCCTTGAAGGCCTGCAGAACTCCAATGCGCGACTCTATGCTGAGCCGTTTCCACTTCTGTTGTGCCGCGCGCATGGCGCGGGCCCTGGGTGCGATATCCATCGCCGTCGCAACGATCAACTCGAAATCGAATTGGCCGGTGCGCGGGTTGCGCACGCTGAGCGAATCGACTGGGCTTGAAGGGGGTATTTGATCAGTATTCATTTTCAGTAGCCTGCACGTTGGACGACTGGCATAAAAGCCGAGCGATTGACCATCGTGTGGGCCTCAGTATCGTGCAGTGAAGCCTGTAGTCCCATCTGAACCCTACCGGGCTTCGAGAATACAGGCCCGTAGGTCGGCCAACTCCCGCGGATACTGATCGCGCATCATGGCGCGCCATTCCGGCGGCATGCCATCGATCGACCAGGATTTTCGTCCAAAACCACGTGAGACAAAGTTACCCGGATAGTCGGCCATATTCAGCCAATCAGGCCAGGTGTTGATGTCATTGAAGGTCTGCGTGGCATTGGCGCTGGTAACTTTCGGATTGGCAACCTCGAAAATGGAGCCATGAAAGGTCGCCCAGTCGTTTGCCTGAATCATATGGCGCTGCGTTTCAGTCGGCTCGGCGCGGAAGCCGACATCACCGTTACACCAGATGTCGTCGCCGATAATCCAGGCCGGACCTGCAGTGCCAACCTGCTTCATGGACATACCAAGACGTTCGGCCACAGATGCGCGTGGCAAAAGTGACGCCAGTCCTGACTTGTTGTAACTCCGGATAGCCCGCGCCAATTTAGGCTGATGCACAGGAACGCGCTTACCGGTGTAGGGGTTATCAAAGTTCTCAAGCAGCCGACCCGATTTAATATCAGTGTAGAAGATCGCGGACAGTATCTTTACCTGGAAACCATCTACCGCATCTTCGGTGAGAAACAGGAATCCGATGTGCATATCCCATAATGGCGTGAAGGCACTATTGACGAAGCCATAGCGCAGGGCCCGCAGGTACAGTACACGATCCGGTCGTCGAAAGAGAACTGGAGCTTCCTGTGAATGTTATATAGACCGTCGATCGTATCTGGATCTGCGTAGCTACCTGGGTCTGCGCGACTGTCGGCCATGGCTATATTGACTCCAGAAACAGCCGCAGCACCTATCGCACCGCCAAGTAATGTCAGCGCGGTTCGCCGATCGATAGTCGTCATTGCACAACCTCTCTGCCCTTACGGAACCCTGATGTTGAGTGTCGAGAAATTCGCGCAGTGCCGCTCCTAGCTGCGGTGCATGCGTTTGGCGTGACCGAAGAAGCAGCGCCAATTCGTTGAAGGCGCGCAACCCGCGCACCTTCAACGAACCATGCATAGCTGGTACATGGAATCAATTCATCGAGAGCCGCCGGGCTCTCGCGACTTCAGCAAATCAGAACTCGTAGCGAGCCGACAACAACCACATGCGGGGTGGATAGTAGTACGCCGACGCAAATCCAAGCGTACGACCGAAGTCGAAGGCACCA